>DASWGT010000001.1:0-4542 GCA_036393575.1 Rhodospirillales bacterium
CGCCGCCTTGATGGTCGCCCACGCCCAGTCGAGCCACGGCATCAGCGCCTCGATGTCGGCCTTCTCGACCGTCGCGCCGCACCAGACGCGCAAGCCCGGCGGCGCCGAGCGGTGGGAGGCGATGTCGAAGGCGACGCCCTCGGTTTCCAAGAGCCCGGCGATCTGCTTGCCGACGGTCTTCTGGAAGTCCTCGGGCCGCGTTTTCAGCCACGGGTCGGCGACGCGCAGGCAGACCGAGGTGTTGGAGCGGATCGCCGGGTCGCGGGCCAGGAAGTCGATCCACGGCGTCCTCTCCACCCAGGCGGCGAGGACGCGGGCGTTGGCGTCGGCGCGCGCCATCAGCGCCTTGAGGCCGCCGATGTTCTCCGCCCATTTGAGGCCGTCGAGGGCGTCCTCGACGCACAGCATGGACGGCGTGTTGATGGTCAGGCCCTCGAACGGCTCGTCGAAGAACTTGCCGTCCTTGGTCAGCCGGAACACCTTCGGCATCGGCCACGGCGGGGTGAAGCTCTCGAGCCGCTCGACGGCGCGCGGGGCCACCGCCAGCATGCCGTGGGCGGCCTCGCCGCCGAGCACCTTCTGCCACGACCAGGTGACGACGTCGAGCCTGTCCCACGCCAACGGTTGCGCGAACGCCGCCGAGGTGGCGTCGCAGATGGTCAGGCCCTGGCGCTTGGCGGGAATCCAGTTGCCGTCGGGGACGCGCACGCCGGACGAGGTGCCGTTCCACACGAACACCACGTCGCGGTCGAAGTCCGCCTTGGCGAGGTCGGCGAGCTCGCCGAACGGCGCCGCGATGACGCGCAGGTCCTTGAGCTTGAGCTGCTTTTGGATGTCCGCCGACCAGGTGGCGCCGAAGTTCTCCCAGCTCAGCACGTCGACGCCGCGGGCGCCGAGCAGCGACCACAGTGCCATCTCCATGGCGCCGGTGTCGGAGCCGGGCACCACGGCGAGCCGGTAGTTGGCGGGGATGCCGAGGATGGTGCGGGTGCGCTCCAGCACCTCGCGGATGCGGCCCTGGCCGAGCTTGTGGCGGTGCGAGCGGCCGAGATGCGCGTTTTGAAGCGCCTTCAGCGACCAGCCGGGACGCTTGGCACAAGGACCGGATGAAAAGCGGGGATTTGCCGGGCGCACGCCCGGCTTCGGGATGATGGTCACGTCTATTCTCCTTCCTTCCAGAAGGTCGCGACCCGTTGGGGGGTCGTGGCCCACGGCTCTTATAAGGCCGGTGCTGCATTGCGTCAATGAGGATGCGGCAGCGGACCCGCCGGGCGCGCGGGCCCAAGGGAACCCGCGCGGACCGAGCCTAGAACCCGTAGTACCACGGCGCGAACAGCGAGAACGCCAGCCACAGCAAAAGGATGAGCGGCACTCCGGCGCGAACGAAGTCGGCGAACTGGTAATGCCCGGGGCCCATCACCAGGAGGTTGGTCTGGTAGCCCAACGGCGAGGCGAACGAGCAGTTGGCGGCCATCACCACGGCGACCGCGAACACGTGCGGCGCGACGCCGATGGCGGTCGCCAAATCGACGGCGATCGGCGTGAACAGCAAGGCGATGGCGTTGTTGCTGATGAAGTTGGTCATCACCGCCGCGACCAGGAAGAACAACGACAGCACCGCCGCCGGCGGCAACCCCGCCAACTCCCGCGCCAGACCGTGGGCGATGAATGCGGCGCCGCCGGTCTCCAGCAGCGCCACGCTCATCGCCATCGCCGCCGCGACGGCGGTCAGGATCTTGCGATCGAGCGCCCGCGTCGCCTGGCGCAGGTTCAGCACCCCGGTCGCGATCATGGCGAGCGCGCCGATCAACGACGCGATCACGATCGGCATGACGCCGGTCGCCGCCAGCACGACAACCAGCAGGAAGATGGCGCTCGCCCGCTTGGCGTGGTCGAGGGCCGGCAGCTCCTCGGCCGACCATTGCAGCAGCACCACGTCGCGGCTCGCCTTCAAAGCCTGGATGTCCTTGGATTGGCCCTGCACCAGCAGCACGTCGCCGGCCTCCAGCCGGATGTCGGTCATCTGCTGGCGGATCATCCGCGAGCGCCTCTGGATGCCGAGCACGATGCAGTGGGTCTTGTAGCGGAAACCGATCTGCGGCAGCGTCTGGCCGATCATCCGCGACGCCGGGGCCACCATCACCTCGGCCAAAGCCTGCCTGCCTTTCAGCCAGCGCCCGCCGGCCGGTTCGTCGCCGGCGAACGAGCGGCCTTCTTCAAAGTCTGGGTGCAGTTGTTCCGGATCCTTGGCCGCGACCTTGGCCAGCGCCTCGCGCGTCGCCGCCACCACCAGCACGTCGCCGGCCTCGGCGACATAGCCCTCGAACGGCAGCAGGATCGCCCGCTCGCCCCGCTGCACCATGCGCAGGGTCTTCTCCGGCAGGGCGGCGAAATGACCGCCCGGGACGCTTTTTCCGATCAGTTCGGAGTCGGGCGCGACGGTGATCTGGGCGATGAACTGGCGGCCATCGCCGTCGACCAGCGCCGCAGTCATGCCGGCACGGTCCGGCAGCAACCGGGGCGCCGCCAAAAGCACGTACAACAGTCCAATCGCCGCCAGCACCACGCCGGGGACGGTAAAGTCGAAGAACCCAAACGGCGGCACCTCCATTTCGATCAAGGCGCTGTTGACCAGCAGGTTGGTCGACGATCCGATCAGCGTCGTCATGCCGCCGAGGATGGCGACGAAACTGAGCGGCATCATAATCTTGCTGACCGACCGGCTGAACTTGTGGGCCAGCGCCTGCATGATCGGGATGAAGATGATGACGACGGGCGTGTTGTTGAGGAATGCGCTGATGACGGTGACCACCGTCAAGCACAACAGGACGGCTCCGGTGGCGTTGAGGTGTCCGCCGCCCCAGTCGAGGATCCGGTGCGCGCCGCGCTCGAGGACGCCGGTGCGGATCATCCCCTGGCCCATCACCAGCAGCGCCAGCACCGCGATCAGCGCCGGGTTGGCAAAGCCTTCCAGGATGCGCGCTGCGTCAAGCTGGTTGGCGCCGCGAGGCCCGGGCACCGGGAAGAAATGGAAGAACACCAGCAGCGCGCAGATGACGCCCAGCGACGTCATCTCCATCGGCAGCTTTTCCGACACGTAGACGGCGAAAGCGACGACGATGAGAGCGAAAACCGCCCACATCTGGAACCCCGCCGTCGCGCCCGCTTCCATCCCGGTCATGGCGGCAGTGTAGCGGATGCGATGGCATGGGCGGCCATCTGGCGCAGCCCGACGGAGGGAAAACGCTTGACAAATCGGCCAATGTTCACTATATGTTCCGACCTCGACCGGCCCAACGTGTGGCCGGGATTTCAGCCGAAAAACATCGAGGACGGTCGGATAACGACGCACGGCCCGCGTCCACGCGGAACGCGCGGCTCCACCCCTCCAACTAAACCGATTTTAACGGCGCCCGGCGATTTGCCGGTGCACCAGAACACGCCGCCACGGCGGGCGCGGCCGCTCGCCGTCTTTCAATGCCACCCTTTATACAGTGGAGATTTCAAATGACTATCCACGACCTCGAAGCCGTCACTGTGGGCGCCAACAATCCCGAAA
The DNA here is from genome assembly GCA_036393575.1 of Rhodospirillales bacterium. GTDB lineage: Bacteria > Pseudomonadota > Alphaproteobacteria > Rhodospirillales > Casp-alpha2 > JACPJY01. The sequence continues at coordinate 3,560 of DASWGT010000001.1, forward strand.
CGACCTCGTCGCAACGGGGATGCGAGAAGTTGCCCGCCATGAAAGCGAAGGCCGCGGCTGATCAACGTAAGATCGATCACGCTACCGCCGAAATAGAAAGACTGGAAGGCGAGTATCGGGCGCTCTCGGCGGAACCCGGCTCTCCCGAAAGGGACCGCAAGCTTACTGAATTAAGCAATGCTATTGCAGGCCTTCAACAAAGGCGGTACAGCCGCTCGAATGAATTGTCGCAACTGATTAACGAGATTCACGACCTGGAATCCAGGTGCGTCAAACAGGCATGATCAAATTTTGAACCTGCCGTGTTTCCTAGCCCACTATTGTCGCGCTCATCGTCACGGCTCCCGGATTCCCTCGCACCAAGCCGAACTCGGTGGTCCGTCGGCGGGAGCAGTCTTCCCGGCCCGGTAAAGGGCGCAGTATTCGCGCCGGGCCGGGCCATGGTTCTGGCGCGCGGCCTTTAGAAACCAGTGAGCGGCCTGCGCTTGGTTGGCCCGGATTTCCCGCCCCGACAGATAGGCGACGCCGATCAAATACTGCGCTTTCGCGAAGCCGTCATTGGCGGCCCTGAAAAAATCCTCAAGAGCCGCGTCTTCATACTTTGCCTCGCAACCATACGACCATCGAGTAACTCCCGACCGAAAATGGTACTCTATCAGTTTGGCGGAAAAGGAATGTAGTTTCGCATACTTAGCTTCCCCGTCCGCGCCAAGCACGGATTCGGTGGCGAACCCGGTTTCGTGTGCCTTTGGCCGCAGCTGGTCGTACTGTAACTTGGCCGAGCACGAATACCGGGCTAGCCCTGAGTCCTGCGCCGCCGACCGGCGGAGCCATTGGAGTGCCTGGCGGTAGTCCTGCTCCACGCCGTCGCCTCGCAGGTAGTTCCATGCAAGGAAATATTGGGACAGCGCGCTGCCGCCCTCGGCCGCCCGGCGGTGCCATTTCACCCGCTCGGCCTCGTCCTTCGGCACCCCGAAGCCGTA
>DASWGT010000002.1:0-18773 GCA_036393575.1 Rhodospirillales bacterium
CCTTGCCGCCGACCGCCGGCACACCCTCACCTTTACCGAGGCGCCAGGTTACGTGTGGATGCTCAACGGCCGGGTGCACGGCGAGCACGCGCCGCTGGCGGTGCGGCAAGGCGAGCGCGTCGAGGTCACCTTCGTCGACCAGACCACGATGGCGCATCCCATGCACTTGCACGGCCATCCGTTCCAAGTAGTCGCCATCGACGGCCATCGCATCGCCGGAGCCTTGCGCGACACCGTGCTGGTGCCGTCCCGCGGCAGCGTCACCATCGCCTTCGATGCGGTCAATCCCGGCAAGTGGGCGTTGCACTGCCACCACCTCTACCACATGGCCGGCGGCATGATGACGACGGTGGAGTACGAGATATGAACGGGCACGACCACCGATCCGGCGACCCGGCCGGCAATGGTGAGGGCAGACGGCCCTTCCTCAAGACGCCGGCGGGACTCGCATTGTGCGTGTTCATGGCCGTCGCGGCGCTATTCCTGTGGCTGGAGCACCGTGCGCATGTTCTCGGCGCGCTGCCGCTGATATTGCCGCTCCTGATCTGCGTCGGGATGCATTTCTTCATGCACCGGGGACACGGCGGCCACGGCGGCGACGGAGGGCGTCATGAACGCTGAGGCGACCGCCTACAGTCTGTGGCTGCTGGTGGCCATCAACTCCGCCGTCTTCATCCTGTTCGCCTTCAGTTTCTTCAAGCCGAGGACGCGGCGCGATTGGCGCTCGTTCGGCGCCTTCTCCGCCTTCATCGTGGCGCTGTTCGTCGAGATGTACGGCTTCCCCCTGACGCTCTACCTGCTTGCCGGATTTGCGGGAAGCAGCTTCCCGGCGCTTGATCCACTATCCCACGACGCCGGGCACATCTGGCCGGCCGTGTTCGGCTGGACCATGGACCCGCACCTGAGCCCGTTCCACCTCTTGAGCTTCGTCCTCATCGGCGGCGGCTTCTTCCTGATCGCCGCCGCTTGGCCGGTACTTTACGAGGCGCAGCGCAAGGGACGCCTGGCGACCAGCGGGCCGTACGCCCGGCTGCGTCACCCGCAGTACGCGGGTTTCGCGCTGGTGATGATCGGCTTTTTCCTGCAATGGCCGACGCTGGTGACGGCGCTGATGCTTCCCGTTCTGCTGATCATGTATGGACGGCTGGCGCGGCAGGAAGAGCGCGAGGCGGACGCGCAATTCGGCGACGCCTACCGGCGTTACGCGGCGCGGGTGCCGGCATTCATTCCGCGCCTCCGCCGCGCCGCCGGCGATCCTGCTTAAACGCGTCCACATCCTTGAAAGGACAGAGACCATGAAACCTTATCTGAAAAATCTCGCTCTCGCCGGGGCCGTCCTCGCTGCGATGCTTGCGACGGCGACAATGTGGCCAGGCTCCGTCGTCTACGCGCAGGCAACGCCGTTGCCGACCCTGTCCGAAGCCACCGTTAAGACCCTGCAGGAGGCGCTCAACAAGCAAGGCATCGCCGTCAAGGCCGATGGCGTCCTCAACGACGAAACCAAGGCGGCCATCCGGAAGTACCAGTCCCAGCACCACCTGCCGGTGACCGGCGAGGCCGACAAGGCGACCCTCGATAAGCTCGGCGTCGTGCTCGGCAAGAGCGGCGAAGCGCCGGCCACACCGACCGCGCCGGGGACAGGGCAGGCCGGCCCGGGCCAAGGAATGATGATGGGCCCGGGTCACGGGATGATGGGGTCCGGCCAGGGCATGATGGGACCGGGGCATGGCATGATGGGCGGCGGTCAACCCGGCACGGGCGGTGGAATGTCCCCTGGCCAGGGCATGCCCCAGGGCACACCGAAGCAATAGGGTGTCACCGGCTCCGAAACCCGCGCCGCCGGCCGGGCGGCAATGCGCACCCGTGGCGCTCCTGACCTTGCTTGCGCTCGTCGCGGGCGCGGCCGGGGCCGCGCAGCACCAGTTGGTGCTCGTCGATCCGGTCGTCCCGATCGGGGGAAGTTGGTCGGAAATGAAGTTCGGGATGCCGACACGCTACCGCCTCAGCACCGTCGAAGGCGTTTCCGCCATCGAAGCCCGCGGGCGGGGAACGGCGTCCGGGTTGATCCGCGACGCCCGTTTTCGCGTCCGCGATTACCCACGCCTCGAATGGTCATGGCGGGTGGACCGACTTCCCTCCGACGCCGATATCAAGACCAAGGCGGGCGACGACGTCGGCGCCAGTCTTTTTCTTATATTCGGCCGGAACCCTCCACGCTCGTTTATGCGTGGACCAGCGCCGCGACACCGGAAGGCAATATCGTCGTCAACCCACATCATGAAGGAACGGTCCGCACCCTGGTGTTGCGAAGCGGGGAGGCGAAATTGGCGACTTGGATTACGGAGCGGCACAACCTCGTCGAGGATTTCCGGCTCGCCTTCGGTCGCGATCCGCCAGAGCACGCCGAAGCCATCGCCATATGGAGCGACAGCGACCAGTCGAACCAAGAGGTGCGTGCTTATTACGGCAAGGTCGTCGCCAGCAGCGGCCAATAGCCCGCGCCGGCTGAGCGTATTGCCGGCTTAGGTCACTGGGCGGGGGGCGGCGCCTCCTCGGCCCGGCGCTTGTCCGGGGTCACGGTCGCCACTTCGTCGAGGCGGATTTCCTCGAGCCGGCGGCTGATGCAGTCGGGCGGGATGCCAAGCCCGGCCAGCAGGCGACCGCCGAGGGTCAGGCTGGCCTCGGTCGCCTCCGGCACCGGGTCGGTGACGCCGAGTTTTACCAGCTCGGCGGCGTGACCGGCGTCGCGGGCGCGCGCGAACACCGGCAGTTGCGGCCACGCCCGCCGCGCCACGTCGACCGCGAGCCGGGTGCTGCGCGGATCGTCGACGGTCATCACCAGCGCCAGCGCGTGGTCGGCGCCGGCACGGCGCAGCAGCTCCGTCCTGTCGGCGCGGCCGAACAGCACCGGCCGGCCCAGCTTCCGATGCTCGGCGACCAAATCGGGGTTGCGGTCGAGCGCCACCCACGGGATGTGGTCGGTATCGAGAAGCTGCCCGATGACGCGGCCGACCCGCCCGAAGCCGGCGATGATGACGTGGCCTTCCTGCGGCGTCTCGACCGCGACGGCGGCGGCGCCGGCTGGCGCGCGGGCGGTGATCCAGGTGCCGGCGCGCTTGCCGATGACGGCGGCGGCCGGCGTCACCAGCATGCTGAGACTGGTGATGATCAGCATGAAGCGGCCGGGGTCGGCCGGGATGACGCCACTGGCCATGCCTAGACCGACGATCACGAACGCGAACTCGCCGCCCTGGCCGAGCAGCAGCCCGGCCTCGACGGCGGTGCCGCGCGGCACGCCGATGAACAGGCACAGCGCCGCCGTGATTGCCGCCTTGATCGCGAACAGGCCGACCACCGAAGCCGGTATCCAGAACGGCTCCGCAGCCGCGACGCGGAGATCGACGCCCATGCCGACGGTGATGAAGAACAGGCCCATCAGCAGCCCCTTGAACGGCTCGATGTCGACCTCGATTTCGTGCGCGTACTCGGTCTCCGCCAGCAGCAGCCCGGCCAGGAACGCGCCCAAGGTCATCGACAGGCCGGCCGCCGCGGTCAGCGCCGCGGTGCTGATGACCACCAGCAGCGTCATCGCCATGAACAGCTCGCGCGAATGCGCCGCGGCGGCGCTGCGGTAGAGCGGCCGCACCAGGTAATGGCCGGCCAGCACGATGACACCGATGACCACCACCGCCTTTGCCGCCGCGGCCAGCAGCGGCATGGTGAGGCCGGTGTCCTTGGCGGCGCCGAGCACGCCGATCAGCACCAACACCGGCACCACGGCGAGGTCCTGGAACAGCAGGATCGAGAAGCTCGACCGCCCGAGTGTCGTCCCGACCTCGCGGCGGTCGGTGAGGATTTGCATCACCATGGCGGTCGACGACAACGCGAAGCCGGCGCCGAGCAGGATGGCGACCTTGGGCGCGTTGCCCCAGCCCCAGGCGATCAATCCGATAATGATCGCGGTCACTGCCACCTGCAGGGTGCCGAGCCCGAACACCAGGCGCCGCATCGCCCATAGCCGCTTCGGCGACAGCTCGAGCCCGATCATGAACATCAGGAACACCACCCCGAGGTCGGCCAGGAACCGCGCCCCCTCGACGTCGCTGATGGTGGCGTAGCCGAGCATCGGAAGCCGCTCCGCCAGCAGCCCCAAGCCGTAGGGCCCGATCACCATGCCGGCGAGCAGGTAGCCGAGGATCGGCGCGATCTTGAGGCGGTGCATGACCGGCACCGCGATGCCGGCCGCCACCAGGAACACGACCACTTCCTGAAGGTGGGGAAATCCTTGCGGTTCGGTCATGGGGGCCTGATATGTACGGTGCCGGCGGTCGGCGGCGTCCACGCCGGGCGACCGGCCTCGCTTGCGATCAACGGCGACTTTTCCGAGGGAGTCAAGGGGGAGTACGCTCCGTATTCGCGGTCCTCATTTGAGGATCAACCGGCGGCGAGGCGACGGCGATGCTGTCCATCTTGCTGTGATGCGCGTGCGTCGGACCCGCGGCGCACGTGAATCCTTTTAACCGGAATCAGACGCGAGCGCATGATCGCCAATCATCGGGCACGTGGCGTGCCCGATGATTTGGGAGATACTCCCTGGGAGGCGATGAATGTCGAGTAATCGTCGAGAGTTTCTGAAAACCCCCGGTGCGACGGCCGGAGCCTGATGCCGGCAACTCAAAGCATATACTCGGTTATGCCAAGGGTTGCGACGACTCCATCAGGGACACCACCGACAGTCCAACCTACGGCTTCTCGGTCTCCAGAACCTTCGCAAGCCCTACGAAGTCCTTGACCTGCCAGTCCGGAGTGTACCCGTAGGGTTCCAGCGTCTCGTTCCATCTGTTGACCCACGCGGTCCGGAAACCCACTCCCTTGGCGCCGAAAACATCGAACTGGTTCGAGGTCACGTAGATGACTTCGGATCTTTCGAGGCCCATCACGTCGATGGCCTTGAGGTATATGCCTCGCTGAGGCTTGTACAGACCGAACGTTTCGGACGTGAAATGCGCGTCCCATTTGAACCGGCCCAACAGCGCTTTCTTGAGTATTGCGAGACTGAGTTGCGTGTGGGGAACCAGCTTGTAGCCGAGCTCCCGCATTTTGTTCAGGCCCGGCATGACATCCGGGTAGACATCAAGCTCGCCCAGCAACGGGAGCACGCCCGCTGCGACTGCCGGATCGAGGTCGACCTTTTGCGACCTGGCGACAACCATGGTGGCTTTGATAGCGAGCTCATCGAGCGGCACGAAGCCGCTACCGATCATGGTGTTGTACATCATGTAGAAGAAAATTTTAGTCCGCCAGGGAATCCAGAACGCTTTTCCATCGATCTTGATTCCCTTCGCCGAGAAGTACTTCGTAATCTTGTCGGGCATGGTGGACCAGTCGAGGATGGTCCCGCCCACATCGAACAACATGGCCCTGGCCTTCATGGTCGCGGCATTGCCCCGCCCGGGAATTAAGACACCGGTCCCTAGCGCCGCCAGCGCCACGCCTGCACCGGTCAACTTGACCACTTCCCGTCGCGACATTCGCGACCGCTTGTCGTTTTCCATTTGTGATCTCCTCTGGGTTTACCCGGGATCGTCGACCCCTCGCCGTCCTCCCTGCTGAGGCCGCCGCACCATCGCCGCCTTTCAACGCGACGATATCGCCCGTTGCCCCGGGTCGAGCCGGGCCTGATGAGTATAGTGCCCCGGGGTCCCCGCCAGCAATTCGCCGTTCCCGGCCGTCATACCTGGTCACGAGGTTTTGAAGAAGGCGGGCGTGAGATCGCCGATCCTGCGGCGAGCCGAGGACGCGAGCCGGGCGCTGGTGAGCGGCGGTATATCGGCCTAAAGGAAGGCCGCGCCCAGGTCCGCTGTCGACCGGCGGCCGACCGCCTCGACGTGCCGCTCCAGCCATTCCTCGGCGGCGTGGCGGCCGCTTTCCCGCAAGTGGGCGATCATCGCCCAATCCGGATTGAGACGGCTGCCGGGCTCCAGCCCCTGGGTATAGGGAGCGGCGTCGATATGGTGGAAGCGGTGGCGGCGGAAGCGGCGTTGCGCCCGGTTGCCGATTACCAATCCTTTCCGGGAAAGCGACTGGCCGAGAGCGATCATCTCGATCTCCGATCGCAGCGGCGCGTTGAAGATGATTCGGTTCAGGCGCTCGTAGATTTCCGTCGGCTTCGTCGGCAGGTCCAGATCGACCAGTGGGATCAGTTGCACCAGCATCGTGTCTTCCGCGTCCGCATGGTGGACCAGCGGCAACAGCACCGGATTGGCCGAGTAGCCGCCGTCCCAATAGTATCGGGTGCCGACCTTCACGGCCTGGTGCACGTGCGGCAGGCAGGCCGACGCCAAAACCATGTCGACGGTCAGCTCGCCGGTCTCGAACACCCGGCGACGCCCGCTCGCCACGTCGGTGGCCGCGATGTACAGGCGCAGCGGCGAGCGCCGGCGAAGGCGCGGGAAATCGACCAGCTGCTCCAGGTTCTGGCGCAGCGGGTTGTAGTCAAGGGGATTGAACTGATACGGCGACAGGAAGCGGCTGACCATGCCGAAAATCTGCCCCGGCGCGCCCCAGTTCTGGCCGGGTTGCATCGAGATGGCGTCGAGCACCGGCGTCGACATCAGATTGCCGTGCTGGCTGTGGCTGATGTTGCGCCAGAATTCCTCCAGCTTCGCCTGCGCCGCCTCGACGCCGCCTTCCATCAGGCCGGCGGCCAGCAGCACCGCGTTGACGGCACCGGCGCTGGTGCCGCTGACCGCATCGAAGTGGAGCCGCCCGTCGGTGATCAGCCGCTCGAGAACGCCCCAGGTGAAGGCGCCGTGGGCGCCGCCGCCCTGCAGCGCCAGGTTGAGGCTCTTGGCGGCGCCCAAGGCCTTGCGCCGCCGTCGACCAGTGGCGGCAAAGGTGGCGCCTGGCACCGGCCGCCATTGCGCCATCCCGTCGATGATGGTCTGCCAGGCGCCGCGCCAGGCGCCGGCGATTCGGCTGAGCGGTCCCGGCTGGCGCGCCACGGTCAGGCCCGTGGTCACGGCCGCCATCGGTTTTCCACGGACCTGCCGCGTTCGGCCGGCGGCGTGTTGCGTGTGGCGAGAGGCGGGAAGGGGGGCTTGGCGGCCGGCGCCGGTGACCGCCCGTCTTGACGTTGGCTGTTCGACGACATGGAAGACCTCCGTTTCCGGTGAAATCTTCCTCCCATGTTAGGGTTGTTGGCTTCGGGTCTTGACGCCCGTTTATTGCATTGCACAATAATCATATGTTTGAAACATAGGCAGAAATCAAGTGAACTTTTGCGATGCACAAAAAATAGGCAAGGATCTGTAGCGGCGACCGCGCCGTAGGAGCAAGGAAATCGGCACATTTTACAATTGAAAAGAGTTAAATAACATGTTTTACAATAAATTTGACGGCATTAAGCGTTTAGACCATAATATAGGTGTAATTCGATCGGCCCTCGCGGCGCGGCTAGGGTGCGCGCAATCGACTTTGCCGGGCGCCCGGACAATTGGCTGGCCGTCGCATCGGGACCAAGGAGGAATCCATGGCGTTGCACATCATCACCGGCAATCGGCTGACCGACGGCGTGGTCGTGTTCCTGGCCAAGGACGGCGGCTGGACGGCGACGCTTGCCGGCAGCCGGGTGATCGAGAACGACGACGAGCTCGCCCAGATGAAGGCGCTGGCCGACGCCGCCGCCAAGGCGGCGATCGTCGTCGAGCCGTATCCGATCGACGTCACCCGCGACGGCGACGAGATTCGCCCCGTCCGCTATCGCGAGCGCATCCGCGCTTACGGGCCCTCCATCCACCCCGACTTCGCCAAGCAGGATGCCGCCGGCCACTTCGCCCCAGGCGACGAACAAGGGGACGACGACGAGCCGCCGGTGTTCCTGAACGGGGTCTGATAAAGGCCGACCATGTACCGCTACGACCAATTCGATCAGCGGCTCGTCGACGAGCGGGTCGCCCAGTTCCGCGAGCAGGTGGCGCGCCGCCTCTCGGGCGAGCTGACCGAGGACGAGTTCAAGCCGCTGCGGCTGATGAACGGGGTCTACCTGCAGCTCCACGCCTACATGTTGCGCGTCTCGATCCCTTACGGCCTGTTGTCGTCGAAGCAGATGCGCATGCTCGCCCACATCGCCCGCACCTACGACCGCGATTACGGCCACTTCACCACCCGCCAGAACATCCAGTACAACTGGCCGAAGCTCGAGGACCTTCCCGACATCCTGGCCGACCTGGCGTCGGTCGAGATGCACGCCATCCAGACCAGCGGCAACTCGTTCCGCAACACCACCGCCGACCAGTATGCCGGCGTCGCCGCCGACGAGGTCGAGGATTCGCGCGTCTACGCCGAGATCATCCGGCAATGGTCGACCCTGCACCCGGAGTTCTCGTTCCTGCCGCGCAAGTTCAAGATCGCCGTCACCGCCTCGCCGAAGGACCGCACGGCGGTGTGGTTCCACGACATCGGCGTCATCATGCGCCGCAACGAGCAGGGCGAGGTCGGCTTCGAGATATTGGCCGGCGGCGGCCAGGGCCGCACGCCGATGATCGGCAAGACGGTCGGCAAGTTCGTGCCCAAGAAGCACCTGCTGTCGTTCCTGGAAGCGATCATGCGCGTCTACAACATGCTCGGCCGCCGCGACAACATATTCAAGGCGCGGATCAAGATCCTGGTGCACGAGACGGGCATCGACGAATTCCGCCGCCTGGTCGAGGAGGAATGGGCGCGCATCAAGGACGGCTATCTCGACCTGCCGCAAGCCGAGATCGACCGCATTTATGCCCACTTCCAGCCGCCGGCTTACCAGAAGCTCCCCCACGTGCCGCCGGAATTCGAGAAAAAGCGCAACGAAGACAAGGTCTTCGACCATTGGGTCACGGTCAACACCGCGGCCCACAAGCGGCCTGGCTACACCATCGTGAATTTATCGCTGAAGCCGGTCGGCGTGCCGCCGGGCGACATGACGTCGGCGCAGATGGACGCCGTCGCCGATCTCGCCGACCGTTACTCGTTCGGCGAGCTCCGCGTCACCCACGAGCAGAATCTTACTTTCGCCGACGTCAGGAAGACCGACCTCTACGCGCTGTGGCGGGAGCTGACCAAGCTCAACCTCGCCACTGCCAACGTCGGGCTGATGGGCGACATCATCTGCTGCCCGGGGTTGGATTACTGCGCGCTCGCCAACGCCCGCTCGATCCCGGTCGCCCAGCGCATCTCGCGCCGCTTCCAGGACCTGAAGCGCCAGCACGACATCGGCCCTTTGCGGCTGAAGATGTCGGGCTGCATCAACGCCTGCGGCCACCATCACGTCGGCCACATCGGCATCCTCGGCGTCGACCGCAAGGGCGAGGAGTATTACCAGATCAGCCTCGGCGGCAGCGCCGATGAGAACGCCTCGATCGGCGACATTCTCGGCCCGGCGTTCCCGTCGGACGGCGTCGTCGACGCGGTCGAGACGCTGATCGACACCTATATCGACATCCGCGCCAACGGCGAGAGCTTCCTCGAGACCTATCGCCGGGTCGGCAAGGAACCCTTCAAGGAGCGTCTCTATGCCACTGCTTAAAGCCGGCGAGTTCGTCGCCGATCCCTGGGTCACCGTCGACGACGGCGCCGAAATCCCGGCCGACGTACCGGTGATCGTCAGCCAGGAACGCTGGCTCGAGCGCGCGAAGGAGCTCGCCGGGCGCAACGCACCGTTGGGCATCCGGCTCAAAAGCCACCAGTCCCCGGCCACCATCGCCGAGGATTTGCACCGGTTCTCGCTGGTTGCCCTCGAATTCCCGCATTTCAAGGACGGCCGCGCCTATTCCTATGCCCGGCTGCTGCGCGAACGCTACGGCTTCAAGGGCGAGATTCGCGCCGTCGGCAACGTGCTGCGCGACCAGCACTTGTTCATGATCCGCTGCGGCTTCGACGCCTTCGAGCTGCGCGACGGCGAACAGCCGGCGGAATGGCGCAAGCATGCCGAAGCCTTCAGCGTCTTCTACCAGCCGGCCACCGACCGCCGGACCACGGTGCTCGAGCTGCGCCACCCAAAGGCCGCCGAGTAAATCGGCCGCTCCCCCGATGACGATCCCCTTGCGCGGGTTTTCCGACTCGGTCTATCGTCGAACCACGTGCTGTTGAGGGGTTGTGGTATCGCCACGAACCCCGGGAAAGGCGGCGCTCGAACCGCCCGATCAACGAACGTTCCCGATCGATAAGCGTCACAAGCGAGGCGCGGCGATCGTTTCTCAACCGATGGTTGAGATGCGTCCTGCGGGCGTGTCTCGAGAGGGGGCATCGGACCATGCGCGACAACTCGGGCGTGGGCCCAGGGCGGCCAAGACAGCAATCGATCGCGACAGCCGATCCGTTCGAGGAGAAGTGGGACGGGCGGCCGTATTGGACCGGCTTCCAGGTCGAGCGGATGCTGTTCGACGACCGCACCAGGCACCAGCACCTGACGATTTTCGACAACCCGGTTTTCGGCCGGGTGGTGGCGCTCGACGGCTTCGTGCAGACCACCGAAAGGGACGGCTTCATCTACAACGAGATGCTCGCCCATCCGGCCATTCTCGCCCACGGCAACGTCCGTCGGGTTCTCATCATCGGCGGCGGAGGCGGGGGCATGCTGCGCGAAGTCGTCAAGCACCGCTCGATCGAATCGATCGTTCAGGTTGAGATCGACGCTGCCGTCGTCGAGATGTGCCGCAAGTATCTGCCCGCGGTTTGCGGTGACGCGTTCGACGACCCGCGGGCGACGCTGGTCATTGCCGACGGCCTCGATTTCGTCGAACGCACGGATGAGCGTTTCGACGTCATCATCGTCGATTCGCCGGACCCGATCGGGCCGGCGGCGGTGTTGTTCAACCGCCGCTTCTATACTGCCTGCAGGCGTCGTCTAGCCGCCGGCGGCGTGCTGGTGACGCAAAGCGGGTTCCCATTCACCGACGGCGAGCGCCTCGGCGAGGCGCTGGCGCTGTTCCGCTCGCTGTTCGCGGACTCGGCCTATTATCTGGCTGCCGTCCCCAGCTATCCCACCGGCTCGATCGCCTTCGGCTGGGCGTCCGACGACTCAGCAGTAAGGCGACGACCGTTGGCGGTGCTGGAACGGCGCTTCCGGGCCGCCGCGATCGCGACGCACCACTACACGCCCGAGGTCCACCTCGCCGCCTTCGCGTTGCCGCCGTGGTTCAGCGAGGCGATCGCCGCCGACTCGTCGGAAACCTGACGGCGGCCGCTCACAGCTCGGCCTCGACGCGCTTGTTCATGAACGTCAGCCGCGCCGCCAAGAGCCGCGCCACCAACTCGTGCAATGCCGTCTCGCACTCGCGGGCGTGCTCGGGCAGGTCCTTGATCTTCTCCGGCGCCAGCCGGTAGACCACCGTCGGCTGCGTCGCCACCGCCGACGCCGTGCGCTGCTTGAGGTCGGTATAGGCGGCCATCTCGCCGACCACCGTGCCCGGCCGGAACTCGCGCAGCCGGATGGCGCCTCCATCCGCGCCCTCCAGGCGCACCTCGACGCTGCCGGATTCGATGACGTAAAGCGAGGTGTCCGCGTCGCCCTGGCGGAACAGGAACTCCTTGGGGGCCAGCTCCAGGCGATCCATGATGCCGGCCAACAAATCCGCCTTCCCGCGGTCGCCGATGATGTCGGCGAGGATGTCGCGGACGTTGGTGGCCACGCGGCGAAAAAGACGATTGTCCAAAAGGATTTCTTCCGTCCATGTCAACGCGCGGTCGAGGTCCTTCAGCGTCAGAAAGTTGTTGTCGACGATCGCTTGCGAAGATTGAAACGCGTCGGCGACGACGGGGCTCATGCCGCAGAAAATTGGCTCGATCTCTTTTGAATTCACGAAATTGGTGATTTTCGAGAACACCTGGACCGCGGTGCTGTCGATGCCGAGCACCGCCTTGAAGTCGAAGATCACGTAGCGCAGGTCCGGCTCGTCTTGCAGCAGCTTCTTGATCATCTCGAAGAATAGACTTGCCGAGCCGAAGAACACGAAGCCGCGCAGGTTGAACACCTTCACCTCGTTGCCGAAACGATTGATGATCCGGGCCTCGGCGGTCGTGCGGTCGACGGTGCTGCCGACCTGGGCGAGTGAGAACGCCGAGCGCACGATCCCGATCTTGCTGTAGCGGACGATGAACGTCAGCGACGTGAGCGCGATACCGAGCGCGATGCCGGGGATGAAGCCGACCACGACGATGACGGCGAAGATGGCCCACACGGTCAGGGTGTCGGCGCCGCCCATGCTCCGGCAGGCCACCACCATCCAGTCGTAGAGGAAGTGGAACGCCACCATGAAGATCAGCGCCGCCAGCACGATCTTCGGCAGATAGCCGATGAACGCCCCGCCGAAGACGGCGACCAGCGCCGGCACCGTGGCGGTCAAGAGCGGCAATAGCCGGCTGGAGGCGCCGAGGCGGTGGTTCATCACCGTCACCGACACCTCGGTATAGCCGGGCAGCCCCAGCACCAGGGCGCTGGCGATGTTGGCGGTGCCGTGGCTTTTCAATTCGTGGTCGAGGTCGAGCAGCGTGCCGGTGGCGAGCTCGAGCGCCGACAGCGAGAACGACGCGATGAGGAGCGCGATCAGCACCAGCGTCGCCATCTCCGGCAGAACCGCGACGACGAAGCCGAAGTTCACTTGGCCGGGCGACAGGGTCGTCAGTGCCGCGACACCGGCATCGCCGGCGATGTCATAAAGCCAGCCGGCCTCGCGCAGGCTCGCGAGCGGGATGTCGAGCGCCAGCACGACGGCGTAGAAGGCGACGAAGCCGGCGAGCAGCGCGCCCGGCAGCACGAACGGATTCTTCCTCGCCGTCATCAGCCACAGGATCGTCGCGCCGGCCGCCATCGCCGGCAGCCACCGCGCCATCCGCCCGGGCTCGAGCAACTTCGGCGCCTGGGCGAATGCGATCTCCAGGCCCGACACCTCAACCAGCGCCGCCTCGAACAGCAGCCAGCCGATGCCGGCGATGAAGCCGCACACCACCGGCAGCGGGATGAGCTGGATCAAGAGCGCCAACCGGAAGCGGGCGATCAGGTGGAAGCAGGCGCCGAACGCCAGCGTCGAGACGGCGATGATAAAGAACATGGTCGACGCCATCGCCGCCGCGCCGTCGAACTGATCCATGCGCGCATTCATCAGCACCACGATCGACGACAGGATCGCCGCCGCCTGAGGGTCGGTGGCGGCGACATTGACCGGCAGCTTTGAGGTCACGCCGATCACGACCGCCAGCACCGCCGTGCATGTCAGGAAGACGGCGGCTGCCAGCGGCAGATACGGCACCAGCGCCCCGGTGAAGATCAGCGACGCGAAGACGTATGCCCACAGCGTCCATTCGACGCCGTTGAGGACGCCCCACGACGCATCGGTGACCAGATGATTGGGCCTGTATCCGACGGTCTGGAATCCGAATTGACTCAAGAGCTTGGGAATCATGCGACGCAACCACGCATTGGACAGCGGCCAGGGTTTGCGCGATTTTTATTGTTTTAGGATGCCTCGCGCTGTAGGCGAGTCATCGATCGCAGTTTTTTCTTAGGCGGTTCCGCGTTTCTTGGCAACCGAAACCGTGTCCACGTGCCGCCGAAATGCGGTCCGCTTCGGCCTCTCTTCTTCGAAGCACCCGGCGATGTACGCCCTCGAAGCGTGAACGGGTGTCTGCCCCTAGTCCAACAACCTGAACGCTTGGCTCGTCAAGTCGTGCGCGGCGCGTACGCGCACTGCTTGGCCGGCGGCGACGGTCGTCGGCGCGGCGAAGGGGTGCAGGATCGGCCACCAGCCGGAGGCGACGAAGCCGGCGGCGGGCACGTTTTCGACCGCGAAGTCGTCGTCCAGTTCGACGCGCACCCATTGCAGGACGCCGACGCAGCGGCCGTCGGCAATGGCCGGAAACTCCAGCGTTTTCTCGGCCGGCCGAAATTGATCGTCGCTCAGCGTGAAGCGGAAAGCGACCCGCTTGGCGCTGAGAAGAACGAACGCCGGCACCGCCGGGAACAGGTTGAGCTTGCCGCCGCCGAAACGGTTGAACGGAGAGAGGTCGAAGCCGGACACATCGCCCACCGAGGTCAGTTGCTCCAGCGCCTCGCCGCCGGCCAGCGCCGCCATCGACGCGATACGCGCCGGAATCAACCGGGCGTTGGGCTTCAGCAGCCGGCGCCGGGCGTCAAGCGTCGCCTGCAGAATCTGCTCGTCGAGCAGTTCGTCGCCGATGATCTCGGCCAGCAGCACGTCGGCCGGCTCGGGCAAGTCGGCGCCGACCCGCAACTCGTGCGAGGCCTTGGGCACCACCCGCACGACGCCGTCGAGCCCGTTGCGGCGGACGATCTCGGCCGCTGCCTCGGCCATCGCCACGACCTTCTCGCACGTCGTCACCCGGGCCGCCCCCGCCCGCGCCGCCATCATCGCCAGCAGGCCGGACCCGGCGCCGATCTCGAGGACGTGCGCCCCGGGCGCAATGGCCTTGCCCAGCGCCGCCGCGTAGGCCTGGTTGCGCGCGGCGTCGCGCATCATCGGGAAATGCCAGGCGTTGCTCAGTTTGCGAAACGTCGCCGCCGCCGCCACCCACTCCGGCGCCAGCGCCGTCAATTGTTCGAGCAGCCGAATCGCCTCGCCCTTGTCGCCCGCGCCGACGATGGCGTCGAGCACCGCCCGGCGCCCCGGGCCTGCGGCGGAACGACCATGCCCGGCAAGCGGCGGCGGAGCGTCGATCGCGTCGTCGGGGTTGCCGCTCATTCCTTGTCCCTCGACATGAGTGTCGCTGCCGTCGCGGTGACCGGGACGGTATCTGGCGTCGGGCACGGGACGGGGTCCGGGCGTCCGCGTTTTCGCCTGCTCGGACACGTGTTGCCTGCGGAAGCCAGCCGGTCATTAGCCATCGGCGAGGGGCACCCTGTCAACTTGTCGTCGCGGCGACGGTGGGGGGCGCCCTGCCCGGAGCATGCGTGTCGCAGCGGCACGTCGGAGTCCAACGCCGTGTTGCCTCGGCCCGGCGGCGCTTCGATCGGTAGCCTCGCGCGCACCTTCGTGCTAGCCTGCGCGGATTGGAAATAACCTGTTTCGGCGCTATCCGAAACATGGTCTGCCGCCCCTGAAACAAAAATACAACGTAGCGAGTGCCGCGCATCGGGAGGCACCAATGATTTACCGCACATCGATCGCCCGCGTCGGCGCCGCATCGCCGCATCTTTGTCGCTTCACGGTTGCACTCGCGCTGACGGCGGCCCTGACCGGTTGCCAGACCGACAGTGGCGCCCCGCCGACGCTGACCCTGGAGGAAGCCAAGAAGGTCACCGCCACTTTCCAGGGCGCGACGTTCACGCCGCCGCCGAGGACCATCAGCGACATCACCGCCATCCTCGACAAGGAGAAGCGGGCCGACCCGGAAGCCGCTGCCAGGTTCCGCGCGGCGGCGAGCCGAGAGCCCCGGATCGGCATCCTGCGGCACCAGCTCGCCAAGTTCTACTGGGAGCGCGGCCAGGCGGCCGGGAAGATCGGCAAGACCCGCCAGGAACTCGCCGACCTGAAGGAGGCGGAGCGCCTGTCGCAGGGGACCTTGGGGGAAACGAGGGCGAAAATACTGTGGGACTTGGCTATGGCCGGAATCTTCGCCGGGAACTTCGCCGACGCCCAACGTCATTACGTCGAGAGCCTGAGGCATATCCCGCACGATAAGGCAGGAATGAGGTTGGCGAAGAGCGCGGTGGTGGCCCTCGTTTTCGCGGAGGGTGGCGACTTGGAGGCCGCCGACCGGTACTTCGGCGAGGCCGAAAGCTTGTACGCCCAGGCCATGACTTGGCGATTGGCCACGCAGTACGGAAATGCATGGACGCGCAACCTGCGGCGGGCGGAAGGCAGGATACTGTATCACAAGGGGCGCTACGCCGAGGCGGAACCCGCGCTCCGCACCGCGCTGGCGGCCGCGGAAAGAGAGTACGAGAGCGGCGGGCACGGCAAAAACGACGCGCTGATGCTCGATCTCACGCGCACCGACCTGGCGCGGACGCTGATGCGCCTCGGCCGCGTCATCGAGGCCGAGATCGAGGCGCGAAAGGCCCTGACCAGCAGCCTTCGTCGCCTCGGCCGTTACTCCCGGGACACCGCCTACACGGTGAAGTGGCTGTCGACCGTGATCGGCGCCCAGGGGCGCCACGCGGAGGCGGAAGCACTGGCCCGTGCGGTGATCGACATCTACCAGCAGATCGGCGCGCCCGAGGATTCGTTCAGGCTGGCGGCCGCGCGCGGCGAACTCGCCGGCCTGCTGCTCAACCAGGGCCGGTGGCAGGCGGCGCTCGAGCAATTCGACGCGGTGAAAAAGGGCCTTGCCGACGATCCGGATACCTTCGACAAGTTTTTTGCCCATGACCTCGGTTGGGCCTTGGCCTTGGTCGGCGCCGGCCGCGCCGACGAGGCGCAAGCCGTCGCCACCGCCGCCCTTACCCGCAACCGGCGCATGGTCGGCGACGGCCACTACGACACTCTCGAGGCACAAGGGGTGCTGGCCATGGCGCTCGCCAAGCTGGGCCAGCGCGAGCAGGCGTTGGCGGCGTTCTCGCGGGCGGTCCCGGCGCTGCTGTCCGGCTCCCGCACCGAGGACGACGAAAGGACGACCCAGGCGGCGCAAGGCAAGCGGCTGGCCATGATCCTGGAATCCTACATCGGCGTGCTGGCCGACATCCGGGGGACGGCGGCGGAACGGCAGGCCGGCATCGACGCCGCGGCGGAAGCCTTCCGCATCGCCGAGGTTGCCCGCTCGCAGGGAGTGCAGCGCGCGCTCGCCGCCGCCAGCGCCCGCGCCGCGGCCCGCGATCCGGCGCTCGCCGAGCTGGCGCGCCGCGAGCAGGACGCGCAAAAGCAGGTGGACGCGCTCTACGGCATGCTCACCGCCATGCTTTCGGCGCCGACCGACCAGCGCAGCCCGAAGGCGATCGAGGACCTGCGCGCCCGCATCGACCAACTGAGGGGCGCGCGGGTGGCGCTCGGCCGCGAGATCGAAGCGCGGTTTCCCGATTACGCCAACCTGATCAACCCGAAGCCGACCACCGTCGCCGACGCGCGCGCGGTGCTCCGCCCGGGCGAGGCGTTGCTGGCGACCTACGTCGGCGTCGACCGCACCTACGTGTGGGCGATCCCGAGGCAAGGCGCCGTGGCGTTCGCCGCCGCCGCCGTCGGCCGCGAGGCGCTGTCCCGCACGGTGGCGGTACTGCGCGCCGATCTCGAGCCCAACGCGCAAACGCTCGGCGACATCCCGGATTTCGATCTCGCCACCGCCCACGGTCTCTATGCCAGCCTGCTGGCGCCGGTCGAGGCCGGCTGGAAGGGCGCGCGCAGCCTGCTCGTCGTCGCGCACGGGCCGCTCGGCTATCTGCCGCTGTCGCTGCTGCCGACCGGCAAGGCGGCGCTGGGGGCGAAGCAAGAGCCGCTGTTCGCCAACTACCGCGACGTACCGTGGCTGGCGCGCACCCACGCCGTCACCCAGCTGCCGTCGGTGGCGTCGCTGCGCACGCTGCGCGGCCTGCCGGCCGGGGATGCGGGTCGCCGGCCGTTCGCCGGCTTCGGCGATCCCTGGTTCAGCGCCGCCGACGCGTCGCCGCCGGCGGCGCAACGGACGGCGGCCGTGGCGGCGCCGGGCCCGGTGACGACGCGCGGGTTGCCGCTGCGCCTGCGCGCCGCGCCGGCGACGCAAAAGTCGGCGAGCGCCGACCTCGCGCGGCTGCCGCGGCTGCCGGATACCGCCGACGAGGTCAACAGCATCGCGCTGGCCATGAAGGCCGACCCGGCGCAAAGCGTTTTCCTCGGCCGCGACGCCAGCGAAGGCCGCATCAAGTCGATGGACCTGTCGGGCTTCCGGGTGCTCGCCTTCGCCACCCACGGGCTGGTGCCCGGCGATCTCGACGGCCTGACGCAGCCGGCGCTGGCGTTTACGTCGCCGAAGCTGACCGGCGGCAGCGACGACGGCTTGCTGACCATGGGCGAAATCCTGGGCCTCAGGCTCAACGCCGACTGGGTGGTGCTGTCGGCGTGCAACACCGGCTCCGGCGAAGGCGCCGGCGCCGAGGCGGTGTCCGGTCTCGGTCGCGCCTTCTTCTACGCCGGCACGCGGGCGCTGCTGGTGTCCAACTGGCCGGTGGAGACGACCTCGGCGAAGGCGCTGACCACGGGCCTTTTCCGCCTGCAGGCGGAAGACCCCGGCCTGTCGCGCGCCGAGGCGTTGCGCCGCGCCATGGTGGCGCTCATCGACGGCCGCGGATACGTGGACGCGGCGACGGGCAGGACCGTTTACTCGTACGCCCATCCGATATTCTGGGCGCCGTTCACCCTGGTCGGCGACGGCGGCGGCGCCCGGCCGGGGTCGTGAGGCGGCGCGAAGCGACGCTGCGGTCGCCCGTTGCCCGCCCGTTGCCTATCAAGGCCTCCTTGTTGCCTCGGCGCGGCGGCGCGGGGTAGGATCGCCCTTCGTCCAAACAACGAAAAACCGAGATCGCAAGGGAGGATCCGTTGGCCGCGCCGCATTTCATCGTCCATGACACCACCGATTCCGTCGGCGTCGTCGTCGTCGAGGGCATCAAGAAGGGCCAGGCCCTGACCGGCTGGGTGATGGCCACCGACGCCACCGTCAAGCTGGCGTGCCTCGACGCCATTCCCATCGGCCACAAGGTCGCGCTGGCGCCGATGCAGAAGGGCGATACCGTGATCAAGTACGGCCACGACATCGGCAAGGTGACGCGCCCCATAAAAAAGGGCGGCCACGTCCACATCCACAACATCAAGACCAAA
>DASWGT010000003.1:0-2469 GCA_036393575.1 Rhodospirillales bacterium
CGCCGCGGCCGGCCGGCTGCGCTTCTCGACCGACCTCGCGGCGGCGGTGAGGGGGGCGGATGCCGTCTTCATCGCGGTCGGCACGCCGACCGACGCCGCGACCGGCGAGGCCGACCTGTCCCAGGTCTTCGCCGCGGCCGAGCAGGTGGTCGACGCCATCGACGGCTATACGGTGCTGGTCACCAAGTCGACCGTGCCGGTCGGCACCGGCCGCCGGATCGCCGCGCTGATCCGCGAGCGCCATCCCGCGGCCGATGTCGACGTGGCCTCGAACCCGGAATTCCTGCGCGAAGGATCGGCGATCAACGATTTCATGCGCCCCGACCGGGTGGTCATCGGCGTCAACGCCGAACGGGCCCGCGACATCATGCGGCAACTCTACCGGCCGCTGTTCCTGATCGAAACACCGATCATCTTCACCACCCCGGCCACGGCGGAGCTGACCAAATACGCGGCCAATGCCTTTCTGGCCGCCAAGGTCACGTTCATCAACGAGATCGCCAGCCTGTGCGAACGGGTCGGCGCCGATGTGCACGATGTGGCGCGCGGCATCGGTTTGGACGGGCGCATCGGCGGCAAGTTCCTGCATCCGGGGCCGGGCTTCGGCGGCTCCTGCTTTCCCAAGGATACCTTGGCGCTCACCCGTATCGCGCAACAGGCCGGTTCGCCCATCCGGATGGTCGAGACGGTGGTCGAGGTCAACGAGGCGCGCAAGGCGCAGATGGCGGACAAGGTCATCGCCCACTGTGGCGGCAGTGTAAAAGGCAAGACCATTGCCGTCCTCGGCCTGACCTTCAAGCCGAACACGGACGACATGCGCGAGGCGCCGAGCCTGAAGATCGTGCCGGCGCTGCAAGCGGCCGGCGCGAAAATCCGCGCCTACGATCCGGCCGGCATGGCGGAGGCGAAGAAAATGCTGCCGGACATCCATTGGTGCGAGAACGCGTACGATACCCTCGACGGCGCGGATGCGTTGGTCATCATCACCGAGTGGAATGCCTTCCGCGCGCTCGACCTGGACCGGATGAAGGCGTTGATGAAGGCGCCGGTCATGGTGGACCTGCGCAATATCTACAATCCGGCGGAGATGATCGCCGCCGGATTCCGCTACACCTCGGTTGGCCGCCCCATCCCATCCGAAGGTACCGCTGCGCATGTCTAAGGCCACGAGCGGGCACCGGTTCAATCCGACGATCCTGCGCGAGTACGATATTCGCGGAATCGTCGGCCAGACTCTCTCAATTGCCGATGCGCGCGCCCTTGGCCGCGGTTTCGGCAGCGTGGTGCGCCGGGGCGGCGGCACGCGGGTGTGCGTCGGCTATGACGGGCGGTTGTCCTCGCCGGAGCTGGAGGCCGCCCTGGTCGAGGGATTGGCTGCTTGCGGCTTGTCGGTGCTGCGGGTCGGGCGCGGGCCGACGCCCATGCTCTATTTCTCCCGCTTCGCCCTGGAAGCGGATGCCGGGATCATGGTGACCGGATCGCACAATCCACCCGATTACAACGGCTTCAAGATGGTGATCGGCAAGAATTCGTTTTTCGGCGCACAGATTCAGAAACTCGGTCAGCAGGTCGCGGCGGGCGATTTTGAGTCCGGCACGGGCTCGGTGACGGATCACCCGGTTCTGGACGCCTACGTGGATCGGCTGCTGCAAGACGTGGTGCCGGGCATGGAAAAGCAGGCGGTGGCGTGGGACCCGGGCAATGGCGCCGCCGGCGAAGCCACCGCGATGCTGACCAAGCGCCTGCCGGGCCGCCACTTTCTGATCAACGAGAAAATCGACGGCACCTTTCCGGCGCACCATCCGGATCCGACGGTGGAAAAGAATCTGGCGCAACTCAAGGCCTGTGTCGCGGCTAACAAGTGCGATCTGGGCATCGGCTTCGATGGGGATGGCGACCGCATCGGTGTGATCGATGGGCAGGGCCGCGTGGTTTGGGGCGACCAGATCATGCTCTATTTCGCCCGCGATATCCTGAAGCGTCAGCCCGGCGCCACCATCATCGCAGATGTCAAGGCCAGCCAGGTTCTGTTCGACGAGATCGCCCGCGCCGGCGGCAAGCCGTTGATGTGGATGACCGGCCATTCGCTGATCAAGACCAAGATGGCGGAAGTCGGCGCCCCCTTTGCCGGCGAGATGTCGGCGCATCTGTTCTTCTCCGATCGCTACTATGGCTTCGACGATGCCTTGTATGCGGCCCTTCGGCTGCTCGGCATTCTGGCTGGGTCCGGTCAAAGCCTGGCCGCCTATCGGGATTCCCTGCCCCCGGTGGTGAATACACCGGAGATCCGCTTTCCCTGCGCCGAGGAGCGCAAGCTGGGGGTCATCAGCGAGGTGCGGGCGCGCCTGGCCGCGGAAGGCGCGGATATGACCGAGATCGACGGCGTGCGCGTGCGCACGGCGGACGGCTGGTGGCTGCTGCGCGCCTCGAATACCCAGGATGTGCTGGTGGCCCGCTGCGAGTCCGGCG
>DASWGT010000004.1:0-2228 GCA_036393575.1 Rhodospirillales bacterium
GAGAACGGCTTGCCGGTCTTCGGCATCTTCGGGACGAAGAACGGCGCCGCGGACGCCGCATCGCGGAGCGTCGCCATGAGGCGGCGCTGGCGCTCGCCATCCATGAAGCCGGGGTAAACGCGAAACCCGGCGGCGGCGTGGGCCGCCGGGACAGAACCGGTCGTCATGGGAACGCAAACGCCTCCGGTCGATACGCCTTAGGTCAGGGCGTCGCCGACGGACTCTCTGCCGGCGACCGCGGATACCGCCCTCAGGCCTTCTGCATCGAATTCTTGATCATACCGACGATGACGGTGAGAATCGCGCCGCCGACGCCGCCGCCGACCACCTGGCCGACGATCGTGCCGATGTCCATCCCGCCGGCCGCGCCGAGCCCGGTGAGCATGGGCAGCAACATGCCGCCGCCGATGCCGCCGAGCGCGCCGGCGATGCTGTTGCCGGTGGCGCCCATGTCGGCGTTCTTGACCGCCGAGGCGATCCCGTTGCCGCCGAGCGCTCCGGCGACGATCTGGATGATCAGATTGATGACCACTTCCATGGCATTGCTCCTCGCGCCCCGCTGTTCTGACGCGTCACCGCTCGCGGGGGGCACCGAGCGGGCCACGCTTGACCGCAACGCCACGCGACGAATGCATCCATCCTAGCATTTTTTCGGGGGCCGGCGGGTCCGGAACCGGCGGACGCGCCCGGAAGCCCAGAGGAATTGCGGCTTGCGGGCGATTTGGCCAGTTCTTATATAGCGCCAGAACCCGCGCCCGGCCGGCCTTTCCCTGCCGGAGCGGCGGCGAATCACATGAGGGGACCGACCGGGGGCCGCCAACGAAGGACCCGACCGGTCTGCCGCGAGGAGACAACAAGTCATGGCTAAAGTCATCGGTATCGACCTCGGCACGACCAATTCGTGCGTCGCGGTCATGGACGGCAAGAACCCGAAGGTCATCGAGAATTCAGAAGGCGGGCGCACCACGCCGTCGATCGTCGCGTTCACCGACGAGGGTGAGCGACTGGTCGGCCAGGCCGCCAAGCGCCAGGCGGTGACCAATCCCGAGCGCACCATCTTCGCGGTCAAGCGCCTGATCGGACGGCGCTACGACGACCCGATGGTGGAGAAGGACAAGAAACTCGTCCCCTACAAGATCGTCAAGGCGCCGAACGGCGACGCCTGGGTGGAGGCCGACGGCAAGACCTACTCGCCCTCGCAGATCTCGGCGTTCATCCTGCAAAAGATGAAAGAGACCGCCGAAGCCTTCCTTGGCGAAACGGTCGAACAGGCGGTCATTACCGTTCCCGCCTACTTCAACGACGCGCAACGCCAGGCAACCAAGGACGCCGGCAAGATCGCCGGGCTCGACGTGCTCCGCATCATCAACGAGCCGACGGCGGCGGCGCTCTCCTACGGGCTCGACAAGAAGGAAGGCAAGACCATCGCCGTCTACGACCTCGGCGGCGGCACATTCGACATTTCCATCCTTGAGATCGGCGACGGCGTCTTCGAGGTGAAGTCGACCAACGGCGACACCTTCCTCGGCGGCGAGGACTTCGACATGCGCCTCGTCAACTATCTCGCCGACGAGTTCAAGAAAGAGCAGGGCATCGACCTCCGCTCGGACAAGCTGGCGCTGCAGCGCCTGAAGGACGCGGCCGAAAAGGCGAAGATCGAGCTCTCTTCGGCGACGCAGACCGAGATCAACCTGCCGTTCATCACGGCGGACGCCTCGGGGCCGAAGCACATGACGCTGAAGCTCACCCGGGCGAAGTTCGAGGCGCTGGTCGACGACCTCATCCAGCGCACCATCGGCCCGTGCAAGGCGGCGCTCAAGGACGCCGGCCTCAACGCCGGCGAGATCGAGGAAGTGGTCCTGGTCGGCGGCCAGACGCGCATGCCGAAGGTCCAGGAAGCGGTGAAGAATTTCTTCGGCAAGGAGCCGCACAAGGGCGTCAACCCGGACGAGGTTGTCGCCATCGGCGCCGCCATCCAGGCCGGCGTGCTGCAGGGTGACGTCAAGGACGTTCTCCTCCTTGACGTGACGCCGCTGTCGCTCGGCATCGAGACGCTGGGCGGCGTGTTCACGCGCCTGATCGACCGCAACACCACCATCCCGACCAAGAAGGGCCAGGTGTTCTCGACCGCCGAGGACAGCCAGAACGCGGTCACCATCCGCGTCTTCCAGGGCGAGCGCGAGATGGCGGCCGACAACAAGATCCTCGGCCAGTTCGACCTTGTCGGC
>DASWGT010000005.1:0-8489 GCA_036393575.1 Rhodospirillales bacterium
GTCTCGGTGTTCCGCGACTCTGTGTTCCTGACCGGCAAGGTCAGTTCGGCGAGCGCCGCCAGGAACGCCGTCAACATCGTCCGGCGGTTCGTCGCCGCCGACGCCAACGTCACCAACATGCTGACCGTGACCGGCGGCCAGCAGGTAATCCTGCAGGTGCGGGTCGCCGAGATTGACCGCAACGTGCGCAAGAACCTGGCCGTCGAAGGCCGGTTCTCGAAGCGGTTCACGCCGCTAGGCGGGCGGGGACTGGATTTGAGAACGGCCGCCTCCGCGTTCACGGATACCTCGTTCGTAACCGGCACTCTTTTCACCGGCACAAATATCTTCGGCGACCCGACGTTCGAGGCCCTCGAGCGCCAGAGCCTGGCCAAGACCCTGGCCGAGCCGACGCTGACGGCGGTTTCCGGCGAGACCGCGTCGTTCCTGTCCGGCGGCGAGTTCCCGTTCCCGTCCGGCCTTGACGAGAACGGCCAGACGATCTTCGAGTTCCGCGAATTCGGCATCCGCCTGAACTTCACCCCGGTGGTGCTCGACAAAGGCCGTATCAGCCTGCAGATCTCGACCGAAATCAGCGCCATCGGCGACGTCGCCATCACCACGGCCGACCTCGAAATTAAACAGCTCACCCAGAAACGGACCGAGACCACCGTCGAGCTGCCGAGCGGCGGTACCCTGATGATCGCCGGACTTTTGAGGGACGACATGACCGACACAATCAACGGCGTTCCGTATCTCAAGGACATCCCCGTCCTCGGCGCACTCTTCCGCTCGACCGCGTTCTCCCAGCAGGAAACCGAGCTCGTCGTCACCATCACCGCTTACATTGCCAGGCCGACCGACAATCAGGCGAAGGCGGCGCTGCCAACCGATGGCTTCGAGCCGGCGAGCGACATCGACATCTACCTGCTCGGCCGTCTGCACCGCCACTACGGGAACAGCGAGCAGACCTTCTGGGACAAGATGATCATCGAACCCTTCGGCTACATCATGAAGTGAGAGCCATGACAGACCCAAAGCATTTTTCGCCAAAGCCTTGGACGCGCCGCCTCGCGGTGGCATTGGTTTGCGTCGGCGTCGCCGCCTGCCAGGAGCCCCAACGCGCCGCCGACTACCAGAAAGCCTTCCCGCTGGTCGTCAGCAAGGAAACGGTCTCGCTGTCGCTCACCGCTCCCGGCGAGGCGGGTTTCTCCGGTCAACAGGCCATCGATTTCGACAGCTTCGTCGTTGATTACCACAACCGCGGCCGCAGCCCGGTGGTCGTCGAGGCCGGCGCGGACGGCGATCGGGTACGGGCATTGCTGGTCAAGGCGGGTATCGCGCCACAGAACCTCTCGATCGTCGTGCCGGGTGCCGGCGCCGGGCGTGATGGTCAGATTACGCTGTCGTTCGCGGCCTACAAAGTGGACGTGCCGGACTGCGGCCAGTTCACCTCGAAAACGACGCCCAACTGGACCAACCTCCGGCACAGCAACTTCGGCTGCGCGACGCGCCGCAACCTCGGCCTGACGGTCAGCGATCCGGGCGATCTTGAAAGTGCCCAGCCGATGAGTCCGCCCGACGCCACCCGTCTTTACAACGTCATCGGCAAGCACGGGGCTGGGGCCGAGGGCGCCGCGAAAGCGCCGGCGAAAACGGGCGCGAAGAAATAGCACGTGATCGGTCGTGCCGCGGGCGGCATCCGCCGCCTCAGGCGACATTTTGAGGACAAGCGAATAACTTCTGACTGAATCCGGACGGGGCGCAGCGTGATCTTAAGAATTCCTATAGGAGCCTTTCTCCTCAATCAGGACTCGAAGGCCGCCGTCGAGTCGCTGAAGCAGGACCGTCTGTTCTTCCGCTGCGTCATCGAGACACATGACGGCGGCATCGAGGCGGCGGCGACCTATTTCGCCGAACAACGAACGCCGACGCTTCTGATCGTCGAGACCAATGCGCAACAAGACAGGATGTTCGAGCAGTTGGAGGCACTGGCCAACGTCTGCGACCCCGACGTGAAGCTGATCCTTGTTGGCGCCCAGAACGACATCGAGTTGTTCCGCACCCTGATCCGCTCGGGCGTCAGCGACTACCTGATCACTCCGGTCACCGCCGAATCGTTGAAAGAGTCAGTGTCCAAGATTTTCGAAGGCGGTGGCGGCGGCAGGCTCGGCCGGGTGATCGCGTTCGCAGGCATGACCGGCGGCGTCGGCAACAGCGTCATCGCCCACAACGCCGCCCACGAGATGAGCGTCCATTACGACGAACAGACGATCGTGGTCGATCTCGATATCGCCTTCGGCACCGCGGCGCTCGACTACAACATGCAGCCGCGCCAGACCATCGTCGATGCGCTGACGCAGGCGGGGCGGCTGGATGCCGGGCTGCTCGGCCAGTACCTGATGGAATTCGGCGAAACCAAGCTGTCGGTCCTGGCGTCGCCAGCGTCGCTCAGCACCGGCCTGCAGATCACCCCCGAGATCCTAGATACGGTGATCACGGTGATCAAGCCGATGGCCGATTTCATCGTCCTCGATTTGCCGCACGCCTGGGAACCGTGGGTCAACGACGTGCTGGCCGCCGCCGACGAAGTGGTGCTGGTCAGCCGCCCCGATCTGACGAATCTGCGAAATACCAAAAATATGATAGAATATCTGGGCCCGAAACGCGGTACCGACGCACCGACGCGCCTCATCCTCAACCAGACCGGCGCGGCCAAAAGAACAGAATTGTCGGCCAAGGAATTCAAGGATCAGTTGGCAATGGAACCGGCGCTTTCAATTCCCTACGATCCCGAGGCATTCGGCCTCGCCTTGAACAACGGCGAGATGATGTCGAAGGCAAGCGCCAAGAGCAAGGCCACGGAAGCCATCATCGCGCTCGCGAAGCTGGTCAGCGGCCGCGAGATTCCAGAAGAGGGTGCCGCGAAGGGTTTGTCGCTGTTCGGCAAGAGCAAAAAGATGGACGATAAGGACAAGGATAAAGGCAAGAAAGGCAAGGACAAGAAATAATAAACCAATACTCGCCGACTTAGGGAATTTGTGAATCATGGCTTTCGGACGCAGAGGCGCACAGCAGCAACCCGCCAACGACCCAGCCCCGGCGCGGGCAGCGCCGCCGCCGGTGCAGCCCAAACCGGCACCGCCGCCAGCCCCGTCACAGGCCCCGCCCGCCGCCGCGGCACCGGCCCCTCAGCCGGCCGCACCGATCGAGCCTGCGGCCGCCGAACCGGCGCCCGCGCCGGAAGGCCTGTCCGCTGTGAAGGCTTCAGCGAAAGAAAAGGGCAAGGTGGGCAAGGCCGCCAAGCCGGCCGAAAAGCCGGCCGTAAAGTCGCCGCAGGCGGTTGCCGCCACTGCCGCCGCCAGCCAGCGGCTGGCAGAGATCAAGGTGCTCGTCTTCAACGACCTCCTGGAGGCGGTCGATCTGGCCGAGATCAGCAAGCTCGGCCCGGATCAGGTGCGCGAAGAAATCACTGACATGACCGCCGAGATCATCTCCATGCGCGGCCTGGTGCTGACCGTCCAGGAGCAGCAACAGGTGGTCCAGGACATCTGCAACGACATCCTCGGCCTCGGGCCGCTGGAGCCGCTGATCGAGCGCGACGACATCGCCGACATCATGGTCAATGGCGCCGGCAAGGTCTACATCGAGACCGGCGGCAAGATCCAGCTCACCGACATCAAGTTCCGCGACAACGCGCAGTTGATGAACATCTGCCAGCGCATCGTCACCCAGGTCGGGCGGCGGGTCGATGAATCCAGCCCCATCTGCGACGCCAGGCTTCTCGACGGCTCGCGCGTCAACGTCATCGCGCCGCCGCTGGCCATCGACGGCGCCGCGCTCACCATCCGCAAATTTAAGAAGGAGAAGCTGACGCTCGACAGCCTGGTGAAGTTCGGCAGCGCCAGCCAGTCGATGGCCGAAGTGCTGGAAGTGATCGGCGCCTCGCGCATCAACATCCTGATATCGGGCGGCACCGGATCGGGCAAGACTACGCTTCTCAACTGCATGACCCGGTTCATCGATCCCAACGAGCGTACCATCACCTGCGAGGATTCGGCCGAATTGCAGCTACAGCAACCGCACGTGGTGCGCCTCGAAACGCGGCCGCCCAACCTGGAAGGCGCCGGCGAGATCACCATGCGGGATTTGGTCAAGAACTGCCTGCGTATGCGCCCGGAGCGGATCATCGTCGGCGAGGTGCGCGGCCCCGAGGCTTTCGATCTGCTGCAGGCCATGAACACCGGCCACGACGGTTCGATGGGCACGATCCACGCCAACAACCCGCGCGAGGCCATCAGCCGCGTCGAGAACATGATCGCCATGGGCGGCTACACTCTGCCGGCGAGGGCGGTGCGCGAGCAGATCGCCGCCGCTATCAACGTCATTATCCAGGCGTCGCGTCTCCGCGATGGCTCGCGCAAGATCACCCACATCACCGAGGTGATCGGCATGGAAGGCGACGTCATCACGCTGCAGGACCTGTTCCTCTACGAGTTCGAGGGCGAGGACGAGAACGGCAAGCTGATCGGCGGCCACCGGCCGACGGGCCTCAGGCCCAAGTTCTGGGAAAAGGCCCGTTACTTCGGGCTCGAGCCGAAGCTCGCCAAGGCGCTCGGCATGGGCATGGGCATGGAATGATCAGCCAGCAGACAATCATCTACATCGTCATCGGCGCCGTCGCCGCGATGCTGGTCCTCGGCGGCGTGATCATCGGCGCCGTCTACATCATCCGCCCGAAGGTGTTGCTGCGCAAGCGCATGAACCAGATCGGCATCATTGGCGACAGCGGCGCCTCCGACAAGGCCGAAAGCCGACGCCAAAGGCGCATCCAGGAAAAGGTCAAGCAGCTCGAACAGAAGAGCCGCAAGCAAAGCCGCCTGGAGGCGCTTCGCGCGGCGATCATGCAGGCCGGCCTCGACATCAGCCTCAGCACCTATTTCGTGTTCAGTGCCATCCTCGGCGCGTTCGCGACGCTCGGCTACCTGATGACGGGGTTACCGCCACTCGGCGCGATCGCGGTGTTGCTGATCGGCGCGCTCCTGGTGCCGAAGCTGCTGCTCGGTTCGATTGCCGACCGGCGGCAGCGGAAATTCACCAGCAATTTCGCCGATGCCGTCGACCTGATCGTCCGCGGCATCCGCTCTGGCCTTCCCATCAACGAATGTTTCCGCGTCGTCGCCCGCGAGTTCGAGCCGCCTCTCGGCGAAGAGTTCCGCCTTCTGGTCGAAGGCCAGAACTTGGGCTGGACCATCGACGACTTGATGGCGCGCGGAATCCAACGCCTGCCGACGGCGGAATACAAGTTCTTCGCCATCGTCACCCAGATCCAACGCCAGACCGGCGGCAACCTCGCGGAGACGCTGTCGAACCTGTCGACTGTGCTGCGCGAGCGCAAGAAGATGCGCGACAAGGCCCAGGCCATGGCCAGCGAGGCCAAGGCGTCGGCGATGATCATCGGCTCATTGCCGTTCGCGGTCGCCGGGATACTCTCGGTCGTCAATCCGGATTATCTGATGCTTCTGTTCACCGAGAAGACGGGAAACTACCTGCTCGCGTTCGGGGCGTTCTGGATGACCTGTGGCTCGCTGGTCATGCGCAAGATGATCAACTTCAAGATGTAGGGGGCAAGCGGTGTCGTCATGTCGATAATGGGAATGGACCTTCCGACGTTGATCATGTGGGCGCTGGTCGGTGTCGGCGCGCTGTCGGGCGTCGGCTTCGGCCTGCAGTTCATGAAAGGCGGCGCTCGGGCGAAGCGAATCAAGTCCGTCGTCAGCCAACACCGCGGCGAGCTCAGCCGCAAGCAGATGGAGGGCCTAGCGCGGCCATCGGCGATCCGCCAGCAGAAGACCAAGCCGCACGTCGCGCTGCTGAACATGCTGCTCAAGACCTTAAACCTCCAGCACGTGCTGTTGTCCGACAATGTCCGCGACGAGCTGGCCCAAGCGGGCTTGCGCGGCCGTGGCGTCGTCGCCGCTTACATCTCCACCCGCATCTTCATGGCCATCGGCGCCGGCATCGTGACGCTGATTTTGGTCGGGTTGATGAAGAAGTTCCCGTATCCCGATTTCGTGCGCTTCATCTTCGCCGGCATCGGCGCCATCGTCGGCTTCTATCTACCGAAGCTGCTGCTCGCCAACACCGTGCAGAAGCGCCAGCAGGAGATGACCGACGTCCTCCCCGACGCGCTCGATCTTTTGACCATCTGCGTCGAAGCCGGGCTCGGTATCGAAGGCGCGTTCGCCCGCGTCACCGAGGAGATCATCGATGCCTCGCCGATCCTGGCGCAGGAGTTCGGCCTGCTGTCGGCCGAGCTGGCGTTCCTCGGCGACCGCCGGCAGGCCTACGAGAACTTCTCCAAGCGCACCGGCATGCCGGCGGCCAAGGCGCTGGCGACGGCACTGATCCAGTCGGAGCAATACGGCACCCCGGTCGGCGTCGCGCTCAAGGTGTTGTCCCAGGAAAAACGCCAAGAACGCATGTCGGCAGCCGAGAAGAAAGCTGCCGCGCTGCCGGCCAAGCTGACGGTACCGATGATCATCTTCTTCCTGCCGGTTCTGTTCATCGTCGTCATCGGTCCTGCTGCCATGCAGGTCGGCGGCAGGTAACGCCGCGTCGCGGTTTGTGGCGGCGGCGCGCATTTCTGCGTAAGATGCCTCGATGAACGACTTCGCCGACCAGTACCTCAAGGAAACGACCGACATCATCGCCGCCATCGACCGCAAAGCGGTCGACGCGGTGGTCGACGGGCTTGCCCGCGTGCGCGGAAGGGGCGGCCGGCTGTTCATCCTCGGCGTCGGCGGCTCGGCCGGGCACGCCGGCCACGCCGTCAACGACTTTCGAAAGATCTGCGGCTTCGAGGCCTACGCGCCGACCGACAACGTCTCCGAACTTACCGCCCGCATCAACGACGACGGATGGGAGACCGCGTTCTCGGAATGGCTGAAGGGCTCGCGGCTGGGCGGCAAGGACGCGGTGCTGGTATTCTCCGTCGGCGGCGGCAACCGGCTGAAGAACATCTCGGTCAACCTGATCCGCGCGCTGGAACTGGCGAAATCGGTCGGCGCCGCCACCTTCGGCATCGTCGGCTCGGCGGACGGATTCACTGCCAAGGCTGCCGATGCCTGCGTCGTCATTCCGCCGCTCAATCCGGAACGCCGTACCCCCCACGCCGAGGGCTTAACGGCGGTGATCTGGCACCTGATCGTCAGCCATCCGGCGTTGAAGGTCTCCGAAACCAAGTGGGAGTCAGTGCGTTGACGAAAAAGGGCGATGGCGCCCGGTACGTCATCGTCGGCGGCGCCGGGTTCATCGGCAGCCATCTCGTCGACTACCTGCTCGACGACAAGGGAACGCGAGCCGTAACCGTTTACGACAACTTCTCGTCGGGCCGCGACTGGCACCTCGAGCACCGCCTCGGCGACAAGCGGCTGAGCGTGGTCCGCGCCGACGCTGCCGACCGCCGGCGGCTGGCGCGGGCGATCGCCGGCCATGGTGCCGTCGTGCACCTTGCCGCCAACCCGGACATTGCCCGCGCTGCCACTGAGCCCGCAATCGATTTCGATCAGGGTACGGTGCTCACCCACAACGTGCTGGAATCGATGCGCACCGCCGGCTGCCGGCGTATCCTCTACGCCTCGGGCAGCGGCGTCTACGGCGACCGCGGCGATAAGGTGGTAACCGAGGATTCGGGCCCGATGCTGCCAATCTCCACCTACGGCGCCAGCAAGCTCGCCTCGGAGGCGATGATCTCCGCCTATTGCCACATGTTCGGGATGACCGGTTGCGCATTCCGCATGGGCAATGTCGTCGGCGCCCGCCAGACCCACGGCGTCGGCCTCGATTTCCTGACTAAGTTGCGGGCCAACCCCAGGCGGCTTGAAATCCTCGGCGACGGCCGTCAGAGCAAGTCCTACATCCACGTCAGCGACGCCATCGCCGCCATTCTCCACGTCGAACAGCACTGCCGCAAGCCGTTCCAAGCCTTCAACGTCGCTACGGGCGACGCCATCACGGTCAAGGAGATCGCCGACGAGGCGGCGGCGAGCCTGGGCCTGGACGCGGCCGCCGTCGAATGCCGGTTCACCGGCGGCAGCCGCGGCTGGGCCGGCGACGTGCCGGTGGTCCGCCTCGACTGCCGGCGCATCCGCGATCTCGGTTGGCGCTGCCGGCTGGGCTCGCGCCGGGCCGTCCGCCTTTCCTTGAAGGCGCTGGTCGAAGATGCGAGGATCGCCGACGCCTGAGGCCCCGCGACAGGCGACGGCCGGCGCCGTGCCGCGGTTTTTGGCGGAACCATGATCATCACCCGCACACCCTTGAGAATCTCGATCGGCGGCGGCGGCACCGATCTCCCGTCCTACTACGAGAAATTCGGCGGCTTCGTGATCTCGGCGGCGATCAACAAGTACGTCTACATCACCGTCAACCGCACCTTCCGGCCGGGCTACCTGCTCAAGTACGCGAAGCTCGAGCACGCCCAAAGCATCGACGAGATCGCGCACGACATC
>DASWGT010000006.1:0-1532 GCA_036393575.1 Rhodospirillales bacterium
AGCAGCGCTTCGGTTTCGGTCCGTGTCGACACGAACTCCATCGCCGCCGTCGCCATGATGACGCGCTGGATGCGTCCGGGCTGGGCGGAAGGCCGGGTGTAGCTTTGCACCCGCTTCTTCAGGCTTCGCGCCTTGCCGACGTAGAGGACCGTGCCCTTGGCGTCGATCATGCGATAGACGCCGGGACCGTTCGGCAACCGCTTGACGATGTCGGCAATGACGTCAGGGCCGCTCTTCGGCGGGGCGTCCGTTGCTTCGGCTGGGGCTTCGCTCATGGGCGATAATATAGGTGCTCCCGGGCGCGATTCCGTCACCAGTCAGCCGAGGCGCTGGCCGCCATCGAGCGCAATCGTCTGGCCGGTTATCGAGCGGTTTTCGACGAAGTAACGAACCGTGCGGCCGAAGTCGGCAAGGTCCGGCTGCCTCTTCAGCGGCAGCGCCGCGACATATGCCGCGAAACGCTCCGGCGATGAATGCGTGCTCGGCAGGACCGGACCCGGCGCGATGCCGTTGACACGAATGCGCGGGGCAAGCGCCATCGCCAGCGTCTGGGTCGCGGTCAGCAGCGCGGACTTGGACAGCTGGTAGGAAAAATGGTCCGGTGTCGGCCGAAAGACGCGCTGATCGATGAGGTTGACGATGTTGCCCTCGGCGTCCGACGGCACCTGGCGGGCGAAAGCCTCGGCGAGGAAGACCGGCGCGGTGAGGTTGACGGTCATCTGGCGCTGCCAGAGCGCGGCATCGAGTTCACCGACAGTGTCGTTCTCGAAGATCGAGGCATTGTTGACCAGGAGGGTCAAGGGCCCAAGCGCCGCGGCGGCCTCATCGATGAGACGTTGGCCCTCGGCGAGCTCGCCGAGATCGCAATTGAATATTGCAGCTTGTCCGCCGGCCGCGGTGATTTCACCCGCCAGCTTTTCGGCGTCGCCCGTCGACGAACGATAGTGGATTGCGACCGCCCAACCGTTGCGCGCGAGGTCCTCGACGATCGCCCGGCCGATGCGGCGGGCGCCTCCGGTAACCAGCGCGGTGGGAAGCGACATGTCCGTAACCCTTCGTTAACCCTGTTTAATGGACGACATCGTGCCGATGCGGGACGGCGGGCGCGCCAGCCGCCAACGTCGATACGCGATAACACAAGCCGGTCAATGGGTTGGGCATCGATCGCCGCCTTGTTGCAACGCCACAAATGGTCACCGGTTTGCCAGTCGGCAGCCGCATTTTGTTAACGCTTACGCCTTATTGATCCGTCAACTGAGGACCGTGAGTGCCGGACAGATTTCGCTGCGGCGGAGCTTGCGTCCCGGTCGAACGGATCGACGAGGAGAAGGGTTTATGTCGCGTATTCGTACACTAGGCGCAATGGGCGCGGGCTTGGTCGCTCTCGTTGCCGGCAACGGCATTGCCGTCGCAGCCGATATCTACCAATCGCCGCCGCCGGCATCGGCGGCTCCCTATTACGCGCCGGCGTCGGCCTTCACCTGGTCCGGCCCCTATGCCGGTCTCCAGGGCGGCTACGGCTGGGGCTCGTC
>DASWGT010000007.1:0-35791 GCA_036393575.1 Rhodospirillales bacterium
CTCATGCGGCTTGCCCGCGAGGCCGACATCGCTGGCTGGCGACGGCGCCTGTTCAAGGGCGAGGCGGTCAATGTGAGCGAGGGCCGCGCCGCCCTGCACGTGGCGTTGCGGGCGCGCCCGGGGGACCGCATCGGCGATAGGGGCGCGTTCGCCCGCGGCTTGCGCGAGCGCAGGCGGGTGAAAAGGTTCGCCGACGACGTCGCCGCCGGCAGGCGCGCCGGCGCCGGGGGCAGGCCGTTCCGGGCCGCCGT
Source organism: Rhodospirillales bacterium (assembly GCA_036393575.1). Taxonomy (GTDB): domain Bacteria; phylum Pseudomonadota; class Alphaproteobacteria; order Rhodospirillales; family Casp-alpha2; genus JACPJY01. The sequence continues at coordinate 252 of DASWGT010000007.1, forward strand.
CGTGCTCGGCATCGGCGGCTCGCATCTGGGCCCGGCGATGGCGGTGGCGGCGCTCGCCCCTTACCGGCGGCCGGATTTCGACGTGCGTTTCGTTTCTGGCATGGATTCGGCGGCGCTGAGCCGCGGGCTCGACGGGTTGGAACCGGCGGCGACCCTCGTCGTCGTGGCGTCGAAGACCTTCACCACCGAGGAGACGATGGCCAACGCGCGGACGTTGCGCGCCTGGCTGGCGAAGGCGCTTGGGGAAAGGCAGGCACTCAGGCAGATGGCCGCCGTATCCGCCGACGCGGCCGCCGTCGACCGCTTCGGCATCGCCTGCGACGACACGTTCCAGATCTGGGACTGGGTCGGCGGTCGCTTCTCGCTGACCTCGGCGATGGGGCTGCCGCTGGCGCTCGCCATCGGCGGCAAGCGCTTCGAGGAGTTCCTGGACGGCGCACGCGCCATCGACCGGCATTTTCTGGCCGCGCCGCTCGAGAGGAACATGCCGGCGATCCTCGCCCTCGTCGGCGTCTGGAACGCGGATTTCTTAAGTTTGCCGGGGCTCGCGGTTGTGCCCTACGACGACCGGCTCAGGCACTTTCCCGCCTACCTGCAGCAGCTGGAGATGGAGAGCAACGGCAAGTCGGTGGACCGCCTGGGCCAGCCGCTGGAATCGGGTGGCGCGCCGATCGTCTTCGGCGGACCCGGCACCGGCGCCCAGCACGCCTTCTTCCAGGCCCTGCACCAAGGACGCCAGCCGATCGCCGCCGACTTCATCGCCGTCGCCGAGGACGGTCCCGCTGCCGGCTTCCATTCGGGCGGCGACCACCGCCAGCGGCTCAACGCCAACATGCTGGCCCAGGCCGAAGCCCTGATGGCCGGCCGCCCCATTGCCGAGGCGAAGAAGGCGTTGCGGGCGGCGGGGGTCAAGGGCGCCGGGTGGAAGTGGCTGGCGCCGCATTGGACCTTCGCCGGCAACCGGCCGTCGAACGTCATCCTGCTCGACCGCCTCGACCCGTTCGCTTTGGGCCAGCTGGTGGCGCTCTACGAGCACAAGGTGTTCGTCGAGGCCGTGATCTGGGGCATCAACCCGTTCGACCAGTGGGGGGTCGAGCTCGGCAAAGAGTTGGCCGCCGGCATCCTGCCGGCGCTCAAGAGCAAGGCGCCGAAGGGCCGCAAGGCCACGCACGACGCCTCGACCGCCGGGCTGATCCGCCGCCTGAAGGCGAAGAAGCGGGGCCGGCGTCCGAGTAATCGCCTTGGGGAAAAACGATGACCATCCGCCGCCTGCCCGAAACCGTGATCAACCGCATCGCCGCCGGCGAGGTGGTCGAGCGCCCAGCGAGCGTGGTCAAGGAGCTGGTCGAGAACGCCATCGACGCCCACGCCGGACGCGTCGACGTGGTGCTGCGCGACGGCGGCCAGACGCTGATCTCCGTCGCCGACGACGGTGACGGCATGAGCCGCGCGGACCTGGCGCTGGCGATCGAGCGCCACGCCACCTCGAAACTGCCCTCCGACGACTTGCTCGACATCAAAAGTCTGGGGTTCCGCGGCGAGGCGCTGCCGTCGATCGGCGCCGTCGCCCGGCTGACCATTGCCAGCCGCGCCAAAGGCCAAAAGGACGCATGGACGATTTCCGTCGAGGGCGGCCGGGTAAGCCCACCGCAGCCGGCGGCGCAACCCCAAGGCACCCGGGTCGAGGTCAAGGACCTGTTCTTCGCCACCCCGGCGCGGCTGAAGTTCCTGAAGGCGCCGCGCGCCGAGCAGGCGCACGCGTTGGATACGGTCAAGCAGCTGGCAATGGCGCATCCGGGAATTGGTTTTTCAATAAGCGACGGCGCCCGCGAGCTTTTGAAGCTGCCACCGGCACCCAAGGGAGTTGACGGAAAGGATGCGCGGCTGGACAGGCTCTCGCGCATCATGGGCCGCGACTTTGCCGCCAACGCACTCGCCATAGACGCCGAGCGCGAGGGCATCCGGCTCACCGGCCACGCCGGCCTGCCGACGCTCAACCGCGGCAACGCCGCCCTGCAGTTCCTGTTCGTCAACGGCCGGCCGGTCAAGGACAGGCTGCTCTATGGGGCGCTGCGCGGCGCCTATCGGGAGTTCCTGGCCGCCGACCGCCATCCGCTGGTGGCGCTGTTCCTCGATGTCCCGTCCGAGGCGGTCGACGTCAACGTGCACCCAGCGAAGACCGAGGTGCGCTTCCGTGACTCCGGCCTGGTGCGTGGGCTGATCGTCGGCGCCTTGAAGCACGCGCTCGCCGAGGCCGGGCACCGGGCGTCGACCACCGTGGCGGCGGCGGCACTCGGCCGCATGATGCCCGGCGGCGTTCACGGCGGCGCCGCGCCTGCGTCGCGGCCGGCGATGGCAGCGGCGACGGCGTGGTCAGGCTTGCGCGACCGTGCCCAGGAATTCCACGCGCCGCTGCCGAATTTCGAGGCGCCGCCGCGGGCGCCGGCCGCCGGCGCCGATGGAACATTGGACGACGCGCTCGCCGACTATCCGCTCGGCGTTGCCCGCGCCCAGGTGCACGGCACCTACGTGGTGGCGCAGACAGCCGACGGTATCGTCATCGTCGACCAGCACGCTGCCCACGAGCGGCTGACCCAGGAGCGGATCAAGAAGTCGCTGGATTCCGGCGGCGTCGCCGGCCAGGGACTGCTGATCCCGGAGGTGGTGGAGCTCGACGAAGGGGCGCAGGCACGGCTGGTGGAGCGCGCGGACGAGCTCGCCGAGCTCGGGCTGGTGCTGGAGCCGTTCGGCACCGGCGCCGTGGTTGTGCGCGAGACGCCGGCGCTGCTCGGCGAGGCCGACATCCAGGGGCTGGTCCGCGACCTCGCTGACGACTTTCAGGCGTTGGATGAAGGACTGGCGCTAAAGCAGCGTCTCGACGAGGTTTCCGCGACCATGGCCTGCCACGGCAGCGTACGCGCCGGCCGCCGATTGAACGCGGAAGAGATGAACGCGCTGTTGCGCGAGATGGAGGCGACGCCGCATTCCGGGCAGTGCGCCCACGGCCGGCCGACTTATGTCGAGCTCAAGCTCGCCGACATCGAGAAGCTGTTCGGCCGCCGCTAATCGGGGCACCTCCATGCTGGCCGAATGGTTCAATCACCTGACGACGCCGGCGCCTAAGCACCTGAAGGCGATGGGGTATCTGCGCGAGCTGATCGCCATCGAGGCCCGCCACCGCCGCTGCCACGCCGCCTGGGCGCCGCACCTGATGTACTGCCGGCGGCTGATCCTGAAGGCGGCCGAAGGCGTCCGGCGCGGGCGGGTGACTGTGCTCGGCTCCGGCTGGCTGTTCGACGTGCCGGTGGACGAACTCGCCAAGACGTTCGACGAGGTGGTGCTGGTCGACGTCCTGCACATGCCGGGGGTACGGAAGCGCCTCGAGGCGTTCAACAACGTCCGCCTGGTGACCGAGGACTTGACCGGCCTAGTCGAGGCCACTTTCCGCCACGTCCGCGAAAACCGGACCGGGCCGCTGCCGCCGCCGCGCGCGGACTCGGGGCCGCTGGCGCAATCGGACCTGGTGGTGTCGGCCAACTTGCTCACTCAATTGCCATTGCTGCCGGTGGGCTGGCTGCGCGAATGGGGAAAGGGCTACAGCGAAGACGAGATCAAGGCGTTTGCGCGACGCATCGTCGAGCACCATCTCGACCTGCTGGCGGCGCTGCCGGGACGGGTGTGCCTGCTGACCGAGACCAAGCGGGTGGTGATCGCCGACAAGAACCAAGTGCTGCACGACATCGACCCGTTGTTCGGCGCCGAGTTCCCCTATCGCGGCCGACAGTGGACGTGGGACATCGCGCCCCGGCCGGAGCTTTCCGGGCGTTATGATCTGCGCTTCCGGATGACCGGCATCTCGGACCTCGGCGCGGCGCGGCGGTAGCTCAGCCGAATCTCAGGAACACCAGCCGCGCTCGGCCGTAAGTTCGCTCGTCGAACACCATGAATCCCTTCGGCGCCGGCAACGGCTCCTTGGCCTCGACCTCGGCGACGGCGACGGCGCCCGGCTTCAGCCAGCCCTTTTGCGCGAGCCCGGCCAAAGCCGCCGTCGCCAGCCCCGAGCCGTAGGGCGGATCGAGGAACACGAGGCTCGCCGGCGCCTTGGCCACCAACGGCGGCGGCGCCAGCTTGCGCACATCCAGTTTCAACAGCGTGACGTCGCGGGCGAGCCCTAAGCGCGCGGCGTTGTCGCGCACGCAGGCCAATGCCGCGGGCGCATCGTCGATGAACACCGCGTGGCCGGCGCCGCGCGACATTGCCTCGAGGCCGAGCGCGCCGGTGCCGGCAAACACGTCGACGACGGTCGCGCCGGCGATGTCGAAATCCTCGATACCGTGGGCGAGCACGTTGAACAGCGATTCGCGCACCCGGTCGGTGGTCGGACGAAGCGCGCGCCCGGCCGCGCTGCCGCGGCCGGGGACCTTGAGCGGCCGCCCCTTCAACCGGCCGCCGACGACGCGCAAGGCGCCGCTCACCCCGTGCCCCCGCGGCCGCGCCTCATTTTTCCTTCCTCAGGCTGCCGAGTTGCTCCCTCAACACCTTCCCCGACACCTCCTCGGCGGCGCCGCGCTCCAGGTGCCCCAGTTGAAACGGCCCGTAGGCGACGCGGATCAGCCGCGTCACCTTCAGGCCGAGATGCTCCAGCACCCGGCGCACCTCGCGGTTCTTGCCCTCGGCCAGCGACACGGTCAGCCAGGCGTTGGCTCCCTGCTGGCGGTCGAGGCGGGCGCGGATCGGCCCGTAGGCGATGCCGGACACCGTGACGCCCTTTTCGAGCGCCGCCAGCCGCGCCTCGTCGACGGCCCCGTGCACCCGTACCCGGTAGCGCCGGGTCCAGCCGGTCGCCGGCAGCTCGAGGCGGCGCGCCAGGCCGCCGTCATTGGTGAGCAGCAGCAGGCCCTCGGAATTGAGATCGAGGCGGCCGACCGACACCACCCGGGGCAGGGTCTTGGTCAGGCTCTGGAACACCGTCGGCCGGCCCTGCGGGTCCTTGTGGCTGGTGACCAGCCCCTTCGGCTTGTGGTAGCGCCACAGCTTCATCGCCGGCTTTTCCGGCAGCGGCTGGCCGTCGACGGTGATGGCGTTGGCGTCGGTCACCACCACCGCCGGGGTGGCAAGGGTGCGGCCGTCGACCGCTACCCGGCCGGCGGCGATCCAACGCTCGGCATCGCGCCGCGAGCACAGCCCGGCGCGCGCCAGCCGCTTGGCGATGCGCTCGCCTTTGTCGGGGCGGGTGTCGTGCGACCGCAGCTTGTCCGGCCGCGCCTTATCCGGCCGCGGCCTGTGCGCCGGCTTGCCGCCCGACGCGTCGGCGGCGTGCCGCCGCGCTGCCGGCGGGCGTTGGTTTTTGCGCGGTCGCTTATTCATTGCCGGCACTCTATGGCCGGCCTCCAAGGAGGGCAACCAGACACCGCCGCCGGCCCACGTGGCAGTGTTATTAAGTGTATATACAGTTATTTATATGAAATCTCGCCGTTTCCTGGCGCCGGAGATCGACCGCTCCGGGTTGCCATTGCGTGCATATAGGCAACAAAACGCCGTCCGCTTCGGGGCGGCGCCGCTTGACGGCGCCCGGCGGGTGCGGGCACGGTCGGGCGATGAGCAAGTCCGAGCCTTCACCGATGCAGCTGGCGCTCGCCGAGGCGCGCAACGCCGGCCGGCGCGGCGAGGTGCCGGTCGGCGCCGTCGTCGTCGACGGCTTGACGGGCCACGTCGTCGTCGCCGCCGGCAATCGGGTCGAGGAGCTCGCCGACCCGTCGGCGCACGCCGAGATCCTGGCCATCCGCGAGGCGGCCGCTGCCGCCGGGCGGCCCCGCCTCGACGGCATGGACCTTTACGTGACGCTGGAGCCGTGCGCCATGTGCGCGGCGGCGATCTCGCTCGCCAGGGTGCGCAGGCTCATCTTCGGTGCCTACGATCCCAAGATGGGCGGCGTCGAGCACGGCGCCCGGGTGTTCGACCAGCCGACCTGCCACCACCGGCCCGAGGTGGTTGGCGGCGTCGCCGAGACGGAGGCGGCGGCGTTGCTCAAGGAATTTTTCAAGGACAGGCGCTAGCGGGTTGTCGAGGCGGTCGGCCCCGGTGCCGACGCTGCCCGTCGACCGCCCGATCACGCCCGGCGGGCGAGCGGCAGGTTGACCAGCAGGTTCTGCGGCTTCAGGCGCACCTTCTTCTCCGCCGTCATGGCGAGCCCGAGATAGACCGGCCGGCCCTTCAAGTCGGCGCGCATGGTATCGACGTCCTCGAAGTCGAGGCGGAACAGGCTCAAGAGCCGCGCCATCCGTTCTTCGGACACCTCGGCCTGGTTGTAGAGATCGTTGAGGAGCGCCGTCGCCTCCCTGTCGAGGCCGACGTGCCACACCCAGCGCTCGTCGGTGATCTTCTGCACCGGCTGGATCGTGACCGCGGTGCCGAGGAAATGCCGCACCCACGCCTCGAGCACCCGGCAGAGCGCGTCCAGGCCGGGCCGCGTGAACGACATGTCGAGCACGGTATCGAAGCGCTCGCTGCGGGCCCAGTAGACTTGGGCGGTGTCGGGCTGCAGCACGTCGAGCTCGATGCGCCTGGCCTTGACGCCGCTCTCGACCACCAGCTTGCCGAGTTGGCCGAAGCCGGCGGTGGCGGCGAGCATGCCGACGGTCTCGGCGTCGCCGAGCAGGATCGCGCCCTGCTCGAGGGTGGCGATCTGTTCGCGGAACAGCAGCTCGCCGGCGCGCGCCTGGAACGGGTCGGCGGCGCCCTCCAGGATGTTGCGGACGATGACGTGCGCCATCTGGTCGAGGAACAACGCCGGCACCGTGACGTCGCCCTCGCGGAACAGCCCGGCGTAGCAGGCCTCGACGGTGCCGGCTTCGACCAGCCGGTTGCGGAAGTCGAGCATCACGCGATAATTCTCGCGGGCGTCGGCATCGGTGAGCGCCGCGATCTCGCGTTTGGCGACCTTGGCCCGCGGGTCTTCCAGGAGCCGCGCGTGCAAGGCGCGCTCGGCGTCGCAGGATTCCGCCACCGGCGCCAGCTCCGGTCGGCCGAGATAGGCACGCAGGAAATCGTCGGTGACCGCGAGCCGGCCCTGGCCATCGCGCTCCAGGAGCCGGAAGCCCGAGCCGGGCCACAGCTCGGGCCGTTGATCGGCGCCGTCTGGTCGGGCGGGCGGGCTTTCGGACATCAAGCAGGCGGGGCGGGGCCGGCGGCTACTTGTTGTGGCCGCTGATGTCGGCGTGCAGCGGCTTGGTCTTCTCGAACGTGCGTTTTTGCGCCTCGGAGGCTTCCTTCTGGTACTTGGCTTTCCATTCGTCGAACGGCATGCCGTAGATGATCTCGCGGGCCGCGGCGTCGCTGATCGCGACGCCCTTGTCCTCGGCGGCCGCCCGGTACCACTTGGAGAGGCAGTTGCGGCAGAATCCGGCGAGGTTCATCAAATCGATGTTCTGGACGTCGGTACGCTTCCGCAAGTGCTCGACCAAACCGCGGAAGGCGGCGGCCTCCAGTTCCGTGCGCGTCCTCTGGTCCATGGTCGTCCTCCCAAGGTTTCGTTGACGGTTGTCGGATTATATAAGGGGCGGCAGCGGACGGTAAAAGGCCTAGCGGCCGACCGCCCGCCAGCCGATGTCGCGGCGGCAGAAGCCCTCGGGCCAGTCGATCAGGTCGACCGCCTCGTAGGCGCGCTTCCGGGCCGCCTCGACGGTCGCCCCCAGCGCGGTAACGTTGAGCACCCGGCCGCCGTTGGCGACGATGCGCCCGCCGTCGTCGCGCGTGCCGGCATGGAACACGACCACATCCTTGAGTGCGCCGGCCTTTTCCAGGCCCTTGATCTCGGAGCCTTTCTCGTAGTGACCGGGATAGCCTTTGGCCGCCATCACCACCGTCAGCGCGGCTTCCTTGCGCCATTTCAGGGTGACGCCGTCGAGCCTGCCATCGGCCGACGCGACGAGGGCCGGCAGCAGGTCGGAATCGAGCCGCATCATCATCGGCTGGCATTCCGGGTCGCCGAAGCGGGCGTTGTATTCGATCAGCTTCGGGCCGTCGGCGGTGATCATCAGCCCGGCGTAGAGCACCCCCTTGTAGGGGAAGCCCTGCTCGGCGGTGCCGCGGATGGTGGGCTCGATGATCTCGTCCATGACCCGCCTCGCCATCGCGTCGGTGACGATCGGGGCCGGGGTGTACGCCCCCATGCCGCCGGTGTTGGGGCCCTGATCGCCGTCAAAGGCGGCCTTATGATCCTGGGCGGCGACCAGCGGCAGGGCGCGGCTGCCGTCGACGAGGGCGAAGAAGCTCGCCTCCTCGCCCGTCAGCATCTCCTCGATCACCACCTCGGCGCCGGCTCCGGCGAAGGCGTCCTCGATCATGATATGGTCGATGGCGGCGTAAGCCTCGTTCTCGTTGCGGCACAAGATGACGCCCTTGCCCGCCGCCAGGCCATCCGCCTTGACGACGATCGGTGCGCCCTTGACGCGGATGTAGTCCTTGGCGGCGTCGGGCTCGTCGAAGCGGGCGTAATCGGCCGTCGGGATCTGGTATTTGGCGCACAGGTCCTTGGTGTAGCCTTTCGAGCCTTCCAGGCGCGAAGCCTTCGCTGTCGGGCCGAATGCCTTGACGCCGTTTGCCTCCAGCCGGTCGACCAGGCCGAGCACCAGCGGGCCTTCCGGACCGACGACAACGAAGTCGATATCGTTGTCGTCGGCGAACGAGACGATGCCGTCGATATCGTCGGTGGCGATCGAAACCGAAACCGCGACGCGGTCGATGCCGGCGTTGCCGGGGGCGCAGTAAAGCTCGTCGCAATGCGGCGACTTGGCGATCGCCCAGCACAGCGCATGCTCGCGGCCCCCCGACCCGACCACCAGAACCTTCATCGCCTGCGCGCCTCACGTTCGCGTCGTTTGCCGTGCTTTTTTATGATCCGTTTTCTATCATACATACCGGCATCATGAGTAAGAAACCGTCCACCCTCGCAAGCGCACCGAGCGACCCTCCGGGCGACCTTCGCGGCCCCGACGGCAACCTGCCGATCCTGACCGTCTCCGAGATCTCGGCGCTGTTGAAGCGCACGGTCGAGGAAAGCTTCGCCCGCGTCCGCGTACGCGGCGAGATTTCCGGGTTCAAGCGCGCCGCGTCGGGGCATCTCTACTTCGCCCTCAAGGACGCCGACGCGGTGCTCGACGCTGTCGCCTGGCGCGGCACCGTCGGCCGGCTCGGCTTGAGGCCGGAGGACGGCATGGAGGTGGTCGCCACAGGGCGTCTCACCACCTACCCCGGGCGCTCGCGCTACCAGATCGTCGTCGAGGCGTTGGAACTGGCGGGCGAAGGCGCGCTGTTGAAGCTGCTCGAAGAGCGGCGCAAGAAGCTGGCCGCCGAAGGGCTGTTCGATGCAGCGCGCAAGAAGCCGTTGCCATACCTGCCCGACGTCATCGGCGTCGTCACCTCGCCGACCGGCGCCGTCATCCGCGACATCCTGCACCGGCTGGCCGACCGCTTCCCGCGGCGCGTGCTGTTGTGGCCGGTGCCGGTGCAGGGCGAGGGCGCGGCAGAAAAGATCGCCGCCGCCATCGACGGCTTCAACCGCATCACCGGCAAGGGCAAGGCGCCGCGGCCGGACCTGCTGATCGTCGCCCGCGGTGGCGGCAGCCTCGAGGACCTGTGGGCGTTCAACGAGGAAGTGGTGGTGCGCGCCGCGGCGGCGAGCTCGATCCCGTTGATCTCGGCGGTCGGGCACGAGACCGACACGACGCTGATCGACTTCGCCGCCGACGCCCGGGCGCCGACGCCGACAGCGGCCGCCGAGATGGCGGTGCCGGTGCGCGCCGAGCTGGTAGCCACGGTTGAGAACCTGGGCGCGCGGCTGGTCGCGGCGGCGGCGCGTCTGGTCGGCGAGCGCCGGACGCGGCTCGACGGGCTCGCCCGCGCGTTGCCGGACCTCAAACGGCTGGTCGAGGAGTTGGTGCAGCGGCTCGACGACCGCGCGGAAAGGCTTGCCCACGCGCTGCGCGCCGGCATGGCGCTTCGAAAACAACGACTCGCGGTGAAGATCCCGAGGCCGCACCAGCAGGTCGCCCACGCGAAAAAACAGTTTAAGAACGCCGAGCGTGCGCTGAAGGCTGCCTATAAGTCCGTCGTCCGCGAGGCCGAGCAGTCGCTGGCGCAGGCGGCGGCGCTGCTCGAAAGCTTCTCCTATCGGCGGGTGTTGGAGCGCGGATTCGCGCTCGTCGCCGACGGCGCCGGCAACCCGATCGAGTCGGTGGCCAAACTGACTGCCGGCATGGGCGTGCGGCTGCGCCTCTCCGACGGCGAGGCGGGCGCCCGCATCACCGACGTCGCCAGCGGCGGAAAGAAAGCAAAACCAAAGAAACCCAAGCCCGGCGGCGACGGGCGCCAGGGGACGCTACTGTGACCGCGCGTTTCCGGTGTGCGCTCGTCTTGTTGTTCCTGCCGGCGTCGACGACGGCGTTTGCCGGCACCCTCAGCTTGGACGGACCGCTGATCCAGGGCGGCCTGGTGATCGGGCAAACCGAACCCGGCGCCAAGGCGTCCGTCGACGGCAAGCCCGTACGCGTCGATGCCGCGGGCGCGTTCCTGATCGGCTTTGGACGCGACGCGGGGCTAAGGGCGCGGCTCCTGATCGAGCATGCGGACGGCAGCCGCACCGACAGGGAGATGAAGGTGACGGCGCGTACCTATCCGGTGCAGCGCATCGACGGGCTGCCCGAGCGACAGGTGACGCCGCCGCCCGAGGACATGGTGCGGATCAAGGACGACAGCGTCAGGATCGCCGAGGTGCGGCGCCTCGACAGCGACCGGCGCGGCTTCGCGTCGGGGTTCATGTGGCCGGTGGAGGGCCAGGTCAGCGGTGTCTTCGGCAGCCAGCGCATCCTCAACGGCAAGCCGCGGCGGCCGCACAACGGCGTCGACGTGGTGGCACCGAAGGGCACGCCGGTCGTCGCCTGCGCCGACGGCGTCGTCGCGCTGGTGCACCAGGACATGTTCTTTACCGGCAGGACGGTGTTGATCGACCACGGGCACGGTTTGATTTCGGCCTACGCGCATCTGGACGACATCCGGGTGAAGCTCGGTGAGCGCGTCGCCAAGGGCGCGCGCATCGGCAGCGTCGGCAGGACCGGACGCGTCACCGGGCCGCACCTGCATTGGGGGGTGAGCCTGTTCGGCACGCACCTGGACCCGGCGCTGCTGGTCGGGCCGATGGAAGCGCAAAGCGGCGCGGAACGGCGCCGCTGATCGGGTGTCCGTTGAAGGGGGCCGGAAAATCGCCTATAGTGGCGCTTCGTTATTCACGTCTGCCCGGAGGAAATTCGATGCGCAAGTTCACCGCCTATGCCTTCGTCGCGGCGCTACTGGCGGCGGGTTTCGCCATCCCGGCGAGCGCCGAGGGCGATTGCGGCGCCAAGCACTCGACGAAGACGGTCGACATTTCGACGCCGGACAACAGCGTCGCCGACAGCTCGACGCAGCAGAGCACACAGCCCGGCAAGTAAGGCGGAACCGGCCCCCGGCAGGGGCGCCGGCGATTTCATTGAAACGATCCAGGCGGCCGGAGCGATGTGGCCGCCTGTGTTTTTTCAATTTCGATGCGATCAGTCGGGCCAGCGGTTATGCAGCCACAGCCACTGTTCCGGCGTGTCCCTGACCCACTTCTCGATCAGCGCGTTGACCTGCGCCATGTTGGCGGCGACATCGGCTTGGTGGTCGCCGCTTCGGACCAGTTTCAGGGGCGGCTCGATCACCAGCTTGAAGCGCGCGCCCTTGAGCCGCACCACTCGCGCCGATACCACTGGGCAGTCGAAGCGCAGTGCCAGTTCGGCGAGCGCCGGCGCCGTCATCACGTCGCGGCCGAAGAACTTGACCGGAATGCCGTCGTTCATCTTCTGGTCGACCATCATTCCGATGTGCTTGCCCTCTTTCAGTGACTGCAAGAGCAGCCGCGCGCCGGCGGAGCCCTTCGGGATCAACGCGCCCTCGACGGCGGCGCGGCCGTGCTGGTATAGCCATTCGACCAGCCGGTTGTTGGCCTGGCGGTAGACGCGATCAACCGGCACGCCGCGCTGGGTGGCGCCCAGCGACACGATCTCCCAGTTGGCGAGGTGGGCAGAGAAGAAGATGCCGGCGGCGCCATCCTCGCGCAGCAAATCCACGTATTCGCCGCCGCTCGTCTCGACCGGCCCATCCGGGTCATAGACGTCGATTTCGGAGAGGTGCGGATATTCCGCCGCCACCCGGCCGAGGTTGTCCCACATGGCCCGCACGATGGATTTGATCTCCACTGGCGATTTTTCGGGAAAGGCGTTCGAGAGGTTCCTGACCGCCCGCCCGGAGATCGGCAGCCACGGCCCGACGGTGCGGCCCAACCAGCCGCCGAGCGCCGATGCCCACTCGAGCGGCAGGATGCGGAATAGGCTGTAGACGAGGAGCGCCGCTGCCGCCTCGATGGGGTGGATCAGGTAGCGGTTGATGGGACTCGGAATCCTGAGCATTCAGGCCGCTCCCTTTGCCAGCGGTTCAAGCAACACATCGAGCGCGGCTTCGTCCGACCATGCGAGCGCGATCGTCAAGACTTCGACGCCGTCGCGGAACGCCGCCGGCAGCCGGACGGCGTCTTTTTCCGTGGTCACCAGCCGCGCGTCCCGGTCACGGCCCTCCGCTTTCAGGCGTTGGATGTCACCGTCGCTGAACGGGTGGTGGTCGGCGAAGGCGCGCGCCACCGCCACGCGGCAACCAAGGGCTTCGAGGGTAGCAAAGAATTTCTCCGGCCGGCCGATGCCGGCGAAGGCAACCACCCGCTGGCCCTTGAGGTGCGCGGCCTCGGGACCCGGCGTAACGGCGGCCCTGAGAATGGGAATGCCTTGGGCGTGCACCGCCGCATCGTCGACGATGCCGGCCTTGTCGGCGCCGATTACGACCAGCGCCTGGGCGCGGGCGAGCCCGGCTTCCACCGGCTCGCGCAACGGGCCGGCCGGAATGACGCGGCGGTTGCCAAACCCGTAGCCGCCGTCGACCACCAACACCGACAGGTCCTTGGCGACTGCCGGGTCCTGGAAGCCGTCGTCCATGACGACGACGTCGGCGCCGTCGGCGGCGGCACGCACGCCGGCGACCCGATCGCGGGCGATCCAGGTCGGCGCCATCCGGGCGAGCAGCAGCGCTTCGTCGCCTACTGTGGCAGCGGCGTGCACTTTCGGATCGACGCGCAACGGCCCCGTTGCCGCGCCGCCATAGCCGCTGCCGAGGAAATGCACTTTGGCGCCGCGCTCGGCGAGGCGGGCGCCGAGGCTGATCGCCACCGGCGTCTTGCCGGCGCCGCCGGCGACCAGGTTGCCGATGCAGAGCACGCGTACCGGCGCCCGCCACGGCGTCGTCATTTGCAGCCGCAGCCGGGCGGCGAGGCCGAAGAGCCAGCCCACCGGCACCAGCAGCACGCTCGCCACGCCCGGTCGCCGCCAGAAGTCAGGCGCGCGCACGCGGCCGGCTCCCTTTTGCCAACGGCTGGATGAACGGCTTGAGCTCGGCAACGACGGCGTCGACCGCGCCGGCCTCGGCGACAGCAAACGCCTCGGCGGCGGTGGCCATGCGGTCGCGTTCCTTGCCATCGGCGAGCAGCGCGGCGACCGTGTCGGCGAGCGCATTCTCGTCGTCGACCAGGCGGGCGGCGTTCAATGTCCTTAAGCGCTCGGCGATGTCCTCGAAGTTCATCATGTGCGGGCCGTGGACGATGGCGCAGCCGAGACGCGCCGCCTCGATCGGGTTCTGGCCGCCGAGCGGCACCAGCGACTTGCCCATGAACGCCACGCCGGCGAGCCGGTAGAACAGCCCGAGCTCGCCCATGGTATCGGCGACGTAGATGTCGGTGTCCGGGCGGACTTTGTCGCCCGATGAGCGGCGGGCGACGGCGAGCCCGTCCGAGGCGAGCGCGGCGGCAATCTCCGGCCCGCGGTCGGGGTGGCGGGGTACGATGATCGTCAGCAGTTCGGCGTGGCGTGGCTTCAGTTTCCGATGCACCCGCGCCGCCATCGCCTCCTCGCCGGCGTGAGTGCTGGCGGCCAGCCATCGCGGCCGTGCGCCGAGGGCGTCGCGTAATTTTTTCAGTTCCGCTTCGGCCGCCGGCAGCGGCGGCACCGAGAATTTCAGGTTGCCGACGTATTTGGCGTTGCCGGCGCCAAGCTCTCGGAGGCGGAGAGCGTCCGCCTCAGTCTGCGCCAGGCACAACTGGAAACCGCCGAGCAATTTCCGTATCAGGCCGGGGAACCGCCGCCAGCCGGCGAACGAGCGCGGCGAGATGCGGCCGTTGACCAGCACCATCGGGATCTTCCGCGCCTGGGTTTCGGTGATCAGGTTGGGCCAGAATTCCGATTCCGCCCAAAACGCTAGGTCCGGGCGCCAGTGATCGAGGAACCGCCGCACGTACGGCACGCGGTCGACCGGGATGAATTGATGGAAGGCGTTTTCCGGCAGCCGCCCGGCGATCATCTGCGCCGAGGTCACGGTGCCCGTCGTCACCAGGACTTTGAGGCCGGGCCACACCGACACCAGCCGCTCGATCAACGGCAGCAGCGATAGCGATTCGCCGACGCTGGCGGCGTGCGTCCATACCAAAGGCCCATCGGGCCGCCCACGGCCGGCAACACCGAGGCGTTCGCCGAAGCGTTCTGTGTCCTCCTTGCCCCTGACCCGGCGCAGACCAAGATAAGCGCGGATCACGGGTCCGCCCAGTCCGGTGACGGCGCGATAGAGCGACAGCATCACGTCGGCCTGCCCTCGCCCGTCGGCTGGGCGGCGATGGCCGGCGCCGGCTCGACCGGCGTGCGGCCGCAAAGCCGGTCGGCCTCGGCGGTGACGGCGTTGAGGCCGTCCTCGATGCGCCGCCGCGCCGCCTCGACGGCGTCGGGTCCGGCGTCGCGGTCGACCTCGATCGGGTCGCCCCAGACGATGACGCCACGCCCGAACGGCCAGGCCACCAGGAACCGGTCCCAGGTGGCGAGGAAGCGCCCGGAAGTAGCGCCGTAGGCGGCGGGAATGACGGGAACGCCGGCCAGTCGCGCAACGCTGACGATGCCGTCGCTGGCCCGCATTCGCGGCCCACGCGGGCCGTCGGGCGTGATGCCGACGCAGTCTCCCTGGGCGAGCGCCTTGACCATGATGCGCAGCGCCTGGGCGCCGCCACGGGTCGACGAGCCGGCCGCCGAGCGGATGCCGAAGTGGCCGACGGTACGGGCGATAAGCTGGCCGTCGCGGTGCTGGGAGATCAGCATGTGGATGGTGTGCCGGTGGTCCCAGCAATAAGGCATCATCAACAGCCGTCCATGCCAGAACGCCAGGATGAACGGCTTCCCCGCGTCCCAGTATCGCTTTGGGACGTCGCCGTTGACCACCGTCCACCGGCCGCTTGTGTGGACCAGCCGGATGTAAAGAGCCGCCAGCCAGCAGAACAGCCGGCGCGCGGCTTCTGACTGGAGGACTCGCTTCAATGGCCTCACGTTGGCGGAATCCCCGTGCTCACTCAGGCTTCCGCGACCCGGACCGTCCGCGAAGCCTGCTCGACTTCGGCGAATTGCAGGTCGTAGAGCCGCCGATAGGCGCCGCCGCGGACCATCAATTCGGCGTGCGTGCCCTGCTCGACGACGCGGCCTGAATCGATCACGTAGATCAGGTCGGCTCCGGTCACGGTCGACAGCCGGTGTGCGATCACGAGCGTAGTGCGTCCCTGCATCAGCTTGTCCATCGCCGCCTGCACCTGGCGCTCGGATTCGGTGTCGAGCGCCGAGGTCGCCTCGTCGAGCAGCAGGATGGGCGCATTCTTCAGCATCGCGCGTGCGATCGCCAGGCGCTGGCGTTGTCCGCCGGACAGCTTCACCCCCTGCTCGCCGACGACGGTGTCGTAGCCATGCGACAGGGCGCGGATGAAATCGTCGGCGGCGGCCATGCGCGCGGCATCGACGATCTCGTCCTCGGTCGCCCCGGCGCGGCCGTAGGCGATGTTGGCGCGCACGGTGTCGTCGAACAGCGTGATCTCCTGGCTGACCAGCGCGATCCCAGCATAGAGCGACGCAAAGGTAACGTCGCGGACGTCCTTGCCGTCGATGGTGACGCGCCCCGACTCGACGTCGTAGAAGCGGGGAATCAGGTTGAGGATGGTCGACTTGCCGGCGCCCGACGCGCCGATCAGCGCCACCCGCTTGCCGGCCGGCACCTCGAGCGTGGCGCCGGCGAGCGCCGGCGTGCCGGCGACGTAGGCGAACCGCACATCGTCGAGCCGGATGCGGCCCTTGATCCGGCCCAGATCGACGGCGCCGGGTTTTTCGACGATCGTCGGTTTCGTATCCAGGATCGCGAACAGGCGTTGCGCGCCGGCAAGTCCTTCCTGCAGGCTGGCATTCAGGTTGGCCAGACGCTTCATCGGCTCGTAGGCGAGCAACAGCGCGGTGATGAACGCGAAGAACGCTCCCGACGTCGTATCGCCGCCGATCACCCGGGTGCCGCCGTAGATGATGACCATGCACACCGCGACGCCGCCGAGCGTTTCCATGATCGGGCTCGACAGCGCCCGGGTCTTCGCCGACTTGAGGTTGAGCCGCAGGATCTTCACGACAATGCCGCCGATTCGGCCTTTCTCGTAGGCTTCCATGCCGTAGGCCTTGACCACTCGAATACCCTGGAACGTCTGCTCCAAGAGGGTGGTGAGCAGTCCCATTTCCTCCTGGGTGTCGGCGGTGACCGAGCGCATCCGCCGGCCGAGCCGGATCACCGGCAGGGCGGCGAGCGGAAAAACCAAGAACGAGATCGCCGCCAGCTGCCAGTCCTTGGTGAACATCACCGCGACGAGGCCGATCAGCGACAGCAAGTCCTTGCCGAATCCGGTGAGTGCGTTCGAGACCGCCACCCGCATCTGGTTGATGTCGACGGTGAAGCGCGAGATCAGCCGGCCGGTCGGAGTGCCGTGGAAGAAAGCCAGATCCATTCGCGTCAGGTGGGCAAACAGCCGGTTCTGGTTGTCGGCGATGATCTTCAGCCCGATGAAGCTCATCAGCATCGCCTGCGAATAGTTGGCGAGGCCCTTAATCAGGAACGTCGCCAACACGGCGGCACCGAGCGGCCACAGCATCGCCTTGTTCTGGGCGATGAAGACCTCGTTGACGACCGGCTCCATCAGCCAGGCGCTGAATGCCGTCGCCGCCGCCATCAACGCCATGCAGATGACCGCGAGAACGAGCCATCCCAGGTATGGGCTGATGCTCTCGCGCCACAGACGGCGCATCAGGAGGTGGGTGGATTCGTGCCGCGGCGAAGGATTCTCGGCTGTATCGTTCACGTCATGGCACCCCGTGCTTGACGCAGCGGACCATACCACGCGCCACGTCCCCGCGCCAACGATTGCCGGCGCCGCGACCGTCCGATCAACGCCCGGCGACCGTCATCCCGTCGACCCGCAGGGTCGGCACGTTCGTGGCATAGCGAAATTCCAGATCGTCGGCGACGGTGACGCGGGCGAACATGTCCATCAGGTTGCCGGCGATGGTAACTTCGTTGACGGGGTACGCGATCTCGCCGTTCTCGATCCAAAACCCGCTGGCCCCGCGGCTGTAGTCGCCGGTGACGCCGTTGATCCCGAATCCCATCAGCTCGGTGACGTAGAGGCCGGACTTGACATCAGCCATCAATTGCTTCGGCGTCACGGTGCCGGCCTCCAGATAAAGATTGGTCGTCGACGGCGACGGCGGCGAGGTGGTGCCGCGCGACGCGTGGCCGGTGGTCATCGTCTTCAGTTGCCGCGCCGAACGCAGATCCAGGATCCAGGTCTCGAGCCGGCCCCGATCGACGACGTTGCGGCGTGCCGTCGGAATGCCCTCGCCATCGAAGCTTCTGGAGCGGAGCCCGCGCCGGCGCAACGGATCGTCGACGACCGTGACGGCGTCCGGGAAGATTTTTTCCCTGAGCTTGTCCTTGAGGAAGGTCGTTCCACGCGCGACGGCGTCGCCATTGATGGCGCCGGCGAGGTGGCCGAGCAGCGAATTACCGACGCGGGGGTCGTAGACGACGGGAACCTGTGCCGACTTTGCCTTCTTGGGTCTCAACCGCCGAACCGTTTTTTCGCCGGTGGTGCGCCCGATCTCTTCCGGCGCCGGCAGGTCCTCTCTGAATACCGTGCTGGCGAATTCATAGTCGCGCTCCATGCCGGTATTCTCTCCCGCGACCACGGAAACGGCGAGCGAGTGCCGTGAGCCGGACCGGTTTTGCGCGAATCCGTTGCTGGCGACGACCGCCATGGTACTCAAGCTCCAGCCCGCCTCGGCGCCCTCGGAATTGGTGATGCCCGGAACGCCGCGCGCCGCATCCTCGGCGCGCTTCGCCATGTCGCCCAGCGCCGCGGCGTCGGGCTCGCCATTGTCGCAGCCCTCGATGTCGGGAAATTCGGTGGCCAATTGGCCGGGCTCGGCGAGGCCGCAAAAGCGGTCCTCGGGCACGACCCGGGCCATGGCGACCGCGCGGGCGACCAGCTCGTCGAAGGCGGCCTCGGAGATAACCGAGGACGACACCACCGCCTGGCGGGCGCCGATGAAGACCCTAAGGCCGAGGTCGGCGCTTTCGGCGCGTGCCAGGTTCTCGCGCTCACCCATCCGGTGACCGACGGACAGCGACACGGCCTCGACGAACACCGCGTCGGCGGCGTCGGCGCCGGCGGCCTTCGCCTTGCCGATCAGGTTGACCAAGCGGTCCAGGATGTCATTGCCATCATTCATGAATTTTTCGCGGTTCTGTCATGTGAAACGGGAGCCTTGGGACTTGGAAACCATAGGGTATCATGCCGCCGCTTTGCCGCCACGGGCCTCCCCAAGACCCTTACCGGATTGAAATCAAAGCCCGAAAAATGCCCTATTGATCAGGAAAAGTGTTGAGATGCCGGCCGGAATGAGGAAAAAATACAGTAATAAAACGCCTTATCTTGTTGTATTGTCCCCCGCCGAGTTCAAACCGGGGCCGCATTGGCGGATTGATTGACTCCCTCTTGGGAAGGCCATGTCAACGGTAACGTCTGTCGTACAACGCCCCACCCCTACCCACCGGCGCCAGGAACTTGGATCCGCCGTCGTCCGTTTCGCCGGCGATTCCGGCGACGGCATGCAGTTCACCGGCAGCCAATTCACCCAGGCGACGGCGCTCGCCCATAACGATCTCGCCACCTTCCCGGACTTCCCGGCCGAGATCCGTGCGCCGGCGGGCACCACGTTCGGCGTGTCGTCGTTCCAGATCAATTTCGGCGCCGACGTCATCAAGACCTCCGGCGACGCCGTCGACATGCTGGTCGCCATGAATCCGGCGGCGCTGAAGGTCGAGTTACCGGCATTGAGGAAAGGCGGGTTGATCGTCGTCGACAAGGGCTCGTTCAACGAAAGGAGCCTGCGCAAGGCGGGATTCAAAAGCAATCCCCTCGAAGACGGCAACCTGGACGCCTACCGGGTGCTCGAGTTCGACATCTCGGCGATGACCCTCGAGGCGGTAAAGGAATTCGGCCTCAGTCAGAAAGAAGCGCTGCGCTGCAAGAACATGTGGACGCTGGGCTTCGTCTACTGGATGTACGGACGCAACCGTCAATCGACCGTCGACTGGCTGAACCAGAAATTTGCCGGGCGCCCTCAACTGGCGAAGGCCAACATCGCGGCGCTCAACGCCGGCCATGCGCTCGGCGAAACCGCCGAGATTCCTCACGGCCTGCACGGGTTCACCATCGGCGAAGCCAAGATCGCGCCAGGCGAATATCGCACCGTGACCGGGGCCGAGGCGCTATCGTGGGGGTTGGTGGTCGGCACCAAACTGGCGGGCCTGCAGTTGACATTCTGCTCGTATCCGATCACCCCGGCGTCGGCGCTGCTGCATACGCTTTCCAACCTCATGGAGTACGACGTCGTTACCTTCCAGGCGGAGGACGAGATCGCCGCCGTATGCTCGGCGATCGGGGCGTCCTACGCCGGCTCGCTCGGGGTGACGTCGAGTTCGGGTCCGGGGATCGCGCTGAAGGCAGAGGCCATCGGTCTCGCCATCAGTGCCGAATTGCCGTTGATCGTCGTCAACTCGCAACGCGCCGGCCCATCGACGGGCATGCCGACCAAGACCGAGCAGTCGGATCTGCATCAGGCGGTGTTCGGCCGCAACGCCGACAGCCCACTGGCGGTGATCGCCGCGCGGTCGCCTTCCGACTGCTTCGAGGTCGCCATCGAGGCGGTGCGAATCGCCACCAAATACATGACGCCGGTGATCCTGCTGACCGACGGCTACATCGGCAACGCTGCTGAGCCGTGGCTGATTCCCGATGTCGATTCGATCCGGTTCCCGCGCGTGCAGTTCCGCACCGACCCGGCCGGGTTCCAGCCGTTCCTGCGCGACCCAAAGACGCTGTCCCGTCCGTGGGCGGTCCCTGGCACGCCTGGACTGGAACATCGCATCGGCGGGCTCGAAAAAGATTACGACACCGGCCATATTTCCTACGACCCGATCAACCACCAACGCATGACCGAAGCGCGTGCCGAGAAGATCCGCCGCATCGCCGACGACATTCCGCTGCAGACGGTCGAAGAGGGGGCCAAGCGCGGGCGCTTGGCGATCGTCGGCTGGGGCTCGACCTACGGGCCGATCAACCGCGCGGTCAGCGAGCTCAGGAAAAAGGGGCAGGATGCTTCGCACATCCACCTTCGCCACCTGTGGCCGCTGCCGAAAAACCTCGGCGAACTCCTGGCCGGCTTCGACAAGGTGCTGGTGCCGGAACTGAACACCGGTCAATTGACGACCCTGATCCGGAGCCGATACCTGATCGACGCCCAGGGCTTGCACAAGGTGTCCGGCCAGCCGTTCAAGATCAATGAAATCGAGGCGGCCGCCCGCGAATGCCTGGAGAAGTAGGATGAACGTCGTCTCCCCCGTCGCCAAACTGACGCCGAAGGATTTCGCCACCGACCAGGAGGTTCGCTGGTGCCCTGGCTGCGGCGACTACGCGATCCTGAAGGCGATGCAGCGCACGTTGGCGGACATCGGGGCGCGCCGGGAAAACACCGTGTTCGTCTCCGGGATCGGGTGCGCGGCACGGTTCCCTTATTACATGGCAACCTACGGCTTCCACACCATCCACGGCCGGGCGCCGGCATTCGCTACCGGCGTAAAGCTCGCTAACCCCGGCCTCGACGTGTGGGTGATTTCGGGCGACGGCGATGCGCTGTCGATCGGCGGCAACCACCTGATGCACGTGCTTCGGCGCAACGTCAATCTGCAGCTGCTGATGTTCAATAACGAGATCTACGGCCTTACCAAGGGGCAATACTCGCCGACCTCGCGGGCCGGCACGCGCTCGCCGTCGACGCCGTGGGGCTCGATCGAAAACCCGGTGTGCGCGGTGGCACTGGCGCTCGGCGCGGGTGCCCGGTTCGTCGCCCGCTCGGTCGACAGCCTGCAGAAGCACCTCCCGGAAGTCCTGAAGCGGGCCTATGCCCACAACGGCACCTCGTTCGTCGAAATCTTCCAGAATTGCATCGTCTTCAACAACGACGTGTTCGCCGATTTCACCGCCAGGGAAATCGCCGACGATGCGGAAGTCTTCGTCGAGCACGGCAAGCCTCTTATCTTCGGCAAGAACAAGAATCGCGGTCTCAGGATCAAGCCCGGCAAGTTGGCGCTGGAAGCCGTGACCATCGGCGAGAACGGAGTGACCGAGGCCGATATTCTCGTCCATGACGAGACCAATCGCGCCCTCGCCGGCATGCTGGCAGGCATGGAACGGCCGACGATGCCGATTGCCCTCGGCGTGCTTTATTGCGATCCAGCGCCAAGCTACGAAGACGGCGTCAGGGATCATTTCGGGGAGGCAAAGAAGCTCGGTGCGGGCAAAGACCTCAACAAGCTGTTGAGGCGGGGTCACACCTGGACCGTTGCCGGCTGAACATCGCCTCGCTACAAGGGGGGTACCATGCCGATCAGCGTCGCGATCGTCGGCTCTGGCCCGGCCGGATTCTATACGGCTGACGCGCTTTCAAGCTCCGGCGACGCCGTCAGTATCGACTTCATCGAGCGCTTGCCCACGCCGTACGGCCTGATCCGCGGCGGCGTTGCCCCCGATCACCAGACCACCAAGAACGTCCAGAAGAAGTACGAGAAGACGGCGCTCAAGGAGCAGGTGCGTTTCTTCGGCAACGTCGAGGTCGGCCGCGACGTCAGCTTGGTCGAGCTCAGGAGCATATACGATGCCGTGGTGCTGGCCGTCGGCGCGCCGCGCGACCGCGCCCTCGGCATCCCCGGCGAGGACAAGAAGGGCGTGTTCGGTTCCGCCGACTACGTCGGCTGGTACAACGGCCACCCGGATTTCAGGAACCTCAATCCCGACCTCAACGTCGCCGCGGCGGTGGTGATCGGCGTCGGCAATGTCGCCATCGACGTCGCCCGTCTGTTGTCCCGCTCCATGGAAGAGCTGGCCGAGACCGACCTTCCGGACTATGCGGAGCGGGCGATCCTTGACTCCCCGGTCAAGGACATCTGGATCTGCGGCCGGCGAGGGCCCATCGACGCCAAGTTCACCAACGTCGAGTTGCGCGAGATGGGCAAGCTGTCGGAGAGCGTTCCCCTGGTTAAGGCCGAGCAGCTGCCGGACAGCGTCGGCGAGCTGCCGGAGCGCGACAAGCGTCTGAAGGAGCGGAACCTGGAGACGCTGCGCGAATTCTGCGCCCGCAAGCCGGACGAGAAGCCGAAGCGCGTGCACTTCGAGTTCTACGCCGCACCGGTCGAAATCCTCGGCGGCGACCGGGTCGAGGGCGTGCGGTTCGAGCGTACCCGCGTCGAAGGCAGCCGCGCCGTCGGCACCGGGGAATTCTTCGACATCCCGTGCGGCCTGGTGATCGCCGCGATCGGCTACCGGTCCGACCGCATCGAGGGCGTGCCGTTCGACGACAAGCAAGGCATCGTCCCCAACAACGACGGCCGCGTCGAGGACGGCCTTTACGCCGTCGGTTGGATCAAGCGCGGTCCGATCGGCGTGATTTCGTCCAACCGCCCGGACGGCGTCACCGTCGCCGGGCATATCCACAGCGATTTCGCCGGCGGCGTCAAGGGATCGAAACCCGGCCGCAAGGCGCTGGAAAAGTTGCTGGCCGGGCGCAAGGCGCGCGTCGTCAGTTTCGCCGACTGGAAGAAGCTCGAGGCGGCCGAAACCGAGGCCGGCGGCGGCAAGCGGCCGCGCATGAAATTCACCACCGTCCGCGACATGCTGGACCACCTGGACCGCAATCGGAACTAGGGGAGTCCGCGCCAAGGAGGATGCCGCCCGTGTCCGAAAAGACCTACGCCGGCGACATATTGCCGAAACAAGCCTGGGACATGCTCGCCAAGCACCCCAAGGCGGTGTTGGTGGACGTGCGCACCGACGCGGAGTTCGCTTACGTCGGTAATCCCGATCTCGGCGGCCTCGGCAAGCAGGTGCTGCGCGTCTATTGGAAGGTCTTCCCGACCATGGACCTCAACCCGAGCTTCGTCGCCGAGGTCAAAAAAAGCGGCATCGCCAAGGACGCGCCGCTGTTGTTCCTGTGCCGCTCGGGGGTGCGCTCCCGCGACGCCGCCATCGCCATGACAGCGGCCGGATTCAAGGAGTGCTACAACGTCGCCGGCGGCTTCGAGGGCGACAAGGACGCCACCGGCCACCGTGGCACCGTCAACGGCTGGAAGGTGGCCGGGCTGCCGTGGGTGCAGGGATAGCGCGCCCGCTCACTTGGCCGCCGCCGCCAGCGCCTGATCCAGGTCTTCGTTGATGTCCTCGGCATCCTCCAGACCGACCGACAGCCGCACCAGCCCGTCGGTGATCCCCATCTTGAGCCTCTCTTCCGGACTCAGCCGCTGATGGGTGGTGGTGGCGGGATGGGTGGTCAGGCTCTTGGCGTCGCCCAGGTTGTTGGAGATGTCGACCAGCCTGAGCGCGTTCAGGAACCGGAACGCCGCCTGCTTGCCGCCGGCGATCTCGAACGAGA
Source organism: Rhodospirillales bacterium (assembly GCA_036393575.1). Classification (GTDB taxonomy): domain Bacteria; phylum Pseudomonadota; class Alphaproteobacteria; order Rhodospirillales; family Casp-alpha2; genus JACPJY01. The sequence goes on from DASWGT010000007.1 coordinate 24,248, forward strand.
CGATGGAGCCGCCGTCGCTCATCTGGCTCATCGCAAGATTGTGTTGCGGATGGCTCTTCAGGCCCGGATAGATGACCTTGCGGATGCCCCTGCGGCCGCTCAGGTGCTCGGCGACAGCACGCGCATTGGCGCAATGGCGGGTCACCCGCAGTTCCAGGGTTTCCAGTCCCTTCACCAGTACCCAGGCGTTGAACGCACTCATCGTCGGTCCGGTGTGGCGCATGAACGGCGTCAGCGATTTCTCGATGAAGTCGGCGTTGTTGGTGAGGATGGCTCCGCCGAGGGTGCGGCCCTGTCCGTCGATGTGCTTGGTCGCCGAGTACATGACGATGTCGGCTCCGAATTCGAGCGGCCGCTGCAACACCGGCGTCGCGAACACGTTGTCGACGATCAGCGACGCGCCGGCATTGCGCGCGAGATCGCTGACGGCGCGCAAATCGATGATCTCAAGCGCCGGGTTGGACGGCGTCTCCAGGAACACGCAACGGGTCTTCTTCAACAGCGCCTTCTTCCACTGCTTGAGATCGGTGCCGTCGACCAACACCGATTCGATCCCGAACTTAGGCAACTGCTGGGTAATGATGTAATGGCAGGAGCCGAACAGCGCCCGCGCCGCGACGACCCTGTCGCCGGCGTTGAGCTGGCTGGCCAGTGCCGCGAACACCGCCGCCATGCCGCTCGCCGTAGAAACGCAGTATTTGGCGCCTTCCAACTGCGCCAGCCGCGTCTCGAACATGGTCAATGTCGGGTTGGCGTAGCGCGAATACATGTAGCGCTTTTTTTCGCCCTTGAACGACTGCTCCGCCTCCTCCGCCGACTCGTAGACGTAGCCGGACGTCAGGAACAGGCCTTCGCTGGTCTCGCCGAAATGCGATCGCTCCGTACCGCCGCGGACCAGCTTGGTCGCCTGGCGCCAAGTGCCCGGATCAGATTTGTTGACACCCATGAGGCATCCTCCGCTTCCGTCGATCCGGCATAAAAAAACCCCGACCGCCGAGGGTCAGGGCTTCCGATAAGCTCCGACCTTTTAGCGGGAATTTTTTACGTGGCCCGCAAGCCGGTCGACCAAATCGCCACGTTGAGGCAGGAAATAGACCTTGCGCTCGGCCAGGTCAAGCAAAAATCCTGACGTCCCGCGGCGGCCTCACGATTCGTCCCGCTCCGTCTTGGTGATCGAGCGGCGGACGCGGCGGACGCCGAACCACACCGCGGCGACGACGAACGGGAAGGCGACGGTGACGACGATGAACGGATCGAGGGCGGCGCCGAAACCCTGGGCGCCCTTGGCAATGTACGAGATCATACCAAGCAGGTAATAGCTCATCGCCACCACCGACAATCCCTCGACGGTCGCCTGCAGGCGCAACTGCACACGGGCGCGGCGGTCCATGGACCGCAGCAGATCCCGGTTCTGGCCCTCGAGCGCCACGTCGACCCGGGTGCGCAGCAGGTCACTGGCGCGCGAGATGCGGTTGGAGAGATTCTCCTGGCGCTCGGCGCAGTTCTTGACGGTGTCCATGGCCGGCGCCAGCCGCCGGTCGATGAATTCTCCAGCCAGCTGCAGGCCGACGATCCGTTCTTCGCGCAGACCCTTCAGCCGTTGCCTGACGAGCTTGTGGTAGGCGTTGGTGGCGCTGAACCGGTAACTGGTGGCGGCCGATATTCTTTCGGCCTCCGCCGCCAGCTTCGACAAGCGACCCAGCAGTTCGCGCTCTTCGTTGACGCCCTCGATCTCGGAAAGACGGCCGATGATCTTGCTGACTTCGCTTTCCGCCTCGGCGATCTTGGCGCGCGCCTCGCGGGCCAACGGAAAGGCCAACATCGCCAGCGATCGGTAGGTTTCGATCTCGAGCGTTCGCTGGACGAGCCGCGCCATGGCGCGATGGTTCATGCCGATGTCGCGGATCAGGAACCGGCTGAAGCCGTCGCCGTGAATTCGGAAATCGGTCCACAGGATGGCGCCGCGGGAGGCCACGTAGCCGCCGGTCACCGTGTTGTTGTCGAACAGCCCGACGATCTCGGGTACCGGGCGCTCGGCCATGTCCTTCGAATCGACCGCCAAGTGGGTGGCGACCAGCACCCGGCCCGGCAGAGCGGCCAGCCAGTCCTGCGGCACCAGGCCGATCACGGTGTCCTTGAACGGTCTTTCGAAGGGCGCCTCCTGGATGAAGGTGTAAGTGGTGAACTCGGTATGGCGTTCCCACTTCAGACGGAACGGCCCGAGGTCCTGGGTGAGATGGGTGACGCCGGCCGGCGGTGGCGTCGCGTTGAACGCCTGGCAAAGCCGGGCCAGGTGGGCGTGGTCGGCCTCGGCGCTGTTCTCGTCGTTGATGGCCGCGATATGCGAGATTTTCGCCGGCGCGTCGACGACACCATGGGGGCGCGCGTGCAGTTCTTCCGCCAGGGTTTGCCTAAGAGAGTGTTCCTTGAACGCCGCCATGGTCGTATTTCCGATGGTTATTCCCTATATTTCTATCATATCAAGTTTACTGCGGCTGCTGGCTTAATGGGAGCGCCCGGAAAGGGCAAAGGAAAGTTTTATGACCGATCTCGCCGCCACCGACGAGTTGTTTTTCGTTCGCGCCGGCTTGGACCGCGGCCGCGTCCAGAGGATCGTCGACGACGCGCTGCATGGCGCAGACGATGGCGAGCTTTTCCTGGAATACCGGCAATCGGAAAGCATCGTCTTCGACGACGGCCAGGTGAAGAGCGCCTCGTTCGACACCAACCAGGGATTTGGGCTCCGCGCGATCTCCGGCGAGGCGACGGGATATTCGCATGCCTCGGAGCTCAGCGAGGCCGCGATCCGCCGCGCCGCCGACACCGTGAAGACGATCCGCACGGGGAAAGGCGGCACGTTCGCCGGCCCGCCGGGCACCAACCGCCACTTCTACGGCGACGATAACCCCCTCGCCCTTCTCGATTTCGAATCGAAGGTAAAGTTGCTGGCCGACGTCGACGCCTACGCCCGCGCCCGCGACGCCCGGGTGAAGCAGGTTTCGGCGTCGCTGCTCGGCAACTGGCAGGCGGTGCAGATCATCCGCCGCGACGGCGCCCGTGCCGCCGACATCCGGCCGCTGGTGCGGTTCAACGTCTCGGTGGTGGTGGAGAAGGACGGCCGCATGGAAACCGGCAGTTACGGGGTCGGCGGACGCGTCGCCTATCAGCGCTACCTCGAGCCCGATTCCTGGAAGGCGACGGTCGAGGAGGCGTTGCGCCGCGCCGTGGTCAATCTCGACTCGGTGCCGGCGCCGGCGGGCGAGGTGCCGGTGATCCTCGGTCCCGGGTGGCCCGGAATCCTGCTGCACGAGGCCATCGGCCACGGGCTCGAGGGCGACTTCAACCGCAAGAAAACCTCGGCATTCGCGGGGCTGATGGGCCAGCGCATCGCTGCTCCCGGCGTCACCGTCGTCGACGACGGCACTCTCGACGATCGACGCGGCTCGCTGACCATCGACGACGAAGGCACGCCGACGGAGCGCACGGTGCTGATCGAGGACGGCATCCTCAAAGGCTACATGCAGGACCGCATGAACGCCCGCCTGATGGGGACGAAGAGCACCGGCAACGGGCGGCGTGAGAGCTATGCCCACGCGCCGATGCCGAGGATGAGGAACACATACATGCTGGCCGGCCCGCACGAGCCCGAGGAAATCCTCGGATCGGTGAAGAAGGGCGTTTATGCCGCGAGCTTCGGCGGTGGCCAGGTCGACATCACGTCGGGCAAGTTCGTGTTCTCGTGCACCGAAGCCTACTTGATCGAGAACGGCAGGAAGGGGCCGCCGTTGAAGGGCGCGACGCTGATCGGCAACGGCCCCGACGTGCTCACCCGGGTCAGCATGGTCGGCAACGACATGGCGCTCGACCCTGGCATCGGTACCTGCGGCAAGAACGGCCAGGGGGTTCCGGTGGGGGTCGGCCAGCCGACGCTGAAGATCGACAGCCTGACCGTCGGCGGCACCTCGGTCTGAGGAACGCGGCCGGGCCGGCGACCGTTCAGTAGGCGTATTCCCGGTACACCGGATCGACGGAGTGGTTCCAGCGCCCTTCGTAGGCCGCCAGCAGTTCCTCGGCGGGCGTCAATCCCGACTGCGCGATCTGGAACAGCGGCCTGAGGAAATGGGTTTCGTCCATGCCGACGCGATCCAGCCGCGCCCGGTTCCGGAGTCCCTTATGGGATATCTCGAGCGTGTCGATCGCCACTTCTTTCAGGGTTCTGTTGCGGAACGGCGTGTTGAGGGCGAGCCGCGGCACGTCGTCGCGCAACGCCCGCAGTTCCTCGAACGACCAGTCCCTGACCAGCTCCCAGGCGTCGTCGCGGGCGGCAACGTCGTACAGCAGCCCGACCCAGTACGCGGACAATGCGCACAGGCGGTTCCACGGCCCGCCGTCGGCGCCGCGCATTTCCAGGAATTTCTTGAGGCGGACTTCTGGGAAGGCGGTGCTCAGATGATCCGCCCAGTCGTCGATCATCGGCCGCTCGCCCGGCAGCGCCGGCAGCTTGCCGGCCATGAAATCGCGGAACGACTGCCCCGAAGCGTCGATATAGGCGCCGTCGCGGTAGACGAAATACATCGGCACGTCGAGCATGTAGTCGACGTAGCGTTCGAAGCCGAAGCCGTCCTCGAACACGAACGGCAGCATGCCGCAGCGGTCGGGGTCGGTGTCTGTCCACACGTGGCTGCGGTATGACAGATACCCGGTCGGTTTGCCTTCCTTGAACGGCGAGTTCGCCCATAGCGCGGTGGCCACCGGCTGCAGAGCAAGCCCGATCCGGAACATCCGCACCATGGCGGATTCAGACTCGAAGTCGAGGTTGACCTGCACTGTGCAGGTCGACTGCATCATCTCGAGGCCGCGCTTGCCCTTCTTGGGCATGTATTCGCGCATGATCTTGTAGCGGCCCTTCGGCATCCACGGCATTTCCGAGTTCGGCCACTTCGGATTATAGCCGAGGCCGATGAAGCCGATGCCGAGGTCGCGGGCGATCGCCTTGATCTGCTGCAGATGCCCCATGACCTCGTCGCAGGTCTGGTGCAGGCTGGCGACCGGCGCGCCGGACAGCTCGACCTGGCCGGCCGGCTCGAGGCTGATGAAGCTGCCGTCGGGCTTCGACAGCGCGATCGGGTTGCCGCTCTCCTCGATCGGCTGCCAGCCGAAGCGGGTCAGATGCTCCAGCAGCGCCTGGATGCCGATCCCGCCCTCGTAGGCGAGCGGCCGGAAATCCTTGAGATGGTAGGCGAATTTCTCGTGCTCGGTGCCGATGCGCCAGTCCTTCTCCGGCTTGCATCCGGATGCCAGGTATTCGACCAGCGAAGCCTTGCCGGTGACGGGCGTTTGCGAGCGCGGGGCTATACCGGACATGGCATTCCTTTTTCGGAGAAGTGGATCCGGACCCCGCTCAGCGGGCGGCGCCGATCAGGGCCTGCCAGCACGCCAGCGCCGACAGCGTCGCCGTTTCCGCGCGCAGCACGCGCGGTCCCAAACCGACGGTGGTAACAAAGTCCAGTTTGCGAAGGGCGTCAAGCTCGCTCGCATCGAAGCCACCCTCCGGGCCGCTGAGGAAGCCGCATGGTTGGGCTGCGTCCCGGACATTGCTTCGAAGCCCCTTCAGGACCTCTGCGATCGGCGCGCCGGCGCCGGTCTCATCGAGCACCAGCAGCCGCCGCTGTTTCGGCCAGCCGTCGGTCAGCTCGCGCAACGTCACCGGCTCGGCGATCTCGGGAACGGTCAGTCTCTGGCATTGTTCCGCCGTCTCGATGGCGCGCGCCCGGAGGCGGTCGCAATTGACGCGGGCGGCATTGGTGTTGCGGGTAAACACCGGACACAGCCGCGAGGCGCCGAGCTCGGTCGCCTTCTCCACGATCAGGTCGGTGCCCGCCTTCTTGATCGGCGCGAACGCCAGCCACGGCCCTTGTTCCGCCGCTTGGCCGCGCACCAGGCGGAGGACGGCCACTTGGCACTGGTTTTTCTTCAACGTGCCGACCTCGGCCGACCACTCGCCGTCGCGGCCGTTGAACAACAGGACGCCGTCGCCGACATCGAGCCGCATGACGTGGCCCAGGTAATGAGCCTGGCCGCGGCTCAGCGCCACGCGGACAGCGGCCGTGAGGCGGTCGGGCACGAACAGGCGGATTTTCGGGGTCGATGGCGTCACGGGTCGGGAATTCCGGTTGCCTCGCGGGTATCATACGGCCGGAACCGCCGTCGGCAAGAAAAGCAAGGGGGCCTTAGGGACTGGTTTCGGGTATAGTTTCAGCCATGACCCACGGCACCGCCACCGATATCCCGGACGAAAGCTGGATCGACCGGCTGGCGCCAGCGGGGGCGCGGCCGTTTTTGCGGCTGGCGCGGCTGGATCGCCCGATCGGCACCTGGCTGCTCTTGATCCCCTGCTGGTGGAGCGTCGCGCTGGCGACCCCCGGGTTGCCCGACGTCGAATTGCTGGCGCTGTTCGTCATCGGCGCGGTGGTGATGCGCGGCGCCGGATGCACCGTCAACGACATCGTCGATCGCGATTTCGACGCCCGCGTCGCCCGCACGGCGACGCGGCCGATCGCCAGCGGCCAGATCACCGTGCTCCAGGCCGCGATGTTTCTCGGGCTCGAATTGCTGTTGGGGTTGGCGGTCCTGGTACAGTTCAACCCCTTCACCGTGGCCCTCGGCATCAGCTCGCTTGCCCTGGTCGCGCTTTACCCATTTATGAAGCGCATCACCTATTGGCCGCAACTGTTTCTCGGCTTCACGTTCAATTGGGGCGCACTGGTGGGGTGGGCGGCGGTCAGGGGGGATCTGGCGCTGCCGGCGATCCTGTTGTACGCGGCCGGGGTTTTCTGGACGCTCGGCTACGACACCATCTATGCCCATCAGGACAAGGAACACGATGCGCTGATCGGCATCAAGTCGACGGCGTTGAAGCTCGGCCAGGAGACGCGGCCGTGGCTGATCGGATTCTACGCCGCGGCGGTGTTGCTGATGGCGGCGGCCGGGCAGTTCGCGGGACTGAATTGGCCGTACTTCGCGGTGCTTGCCGCGGGCGCAGTGCACCTCGCCTGGCAGGTCAATACCCTCGACATCGGCGACCCCAGGAATTGCCTTGCCAAGTTCAAGTCCAACCGGGATTTCGGCCTGATCGTGCTCGCCGGAATCGTTGGCGGCCAGATCATCGCCTAGGCGTCAGCGCGGGCCAGCGGCGGGCGGGCACTTCGGCGGCGGGGCGCCGCCGACGGCGTGCACGAGCCCGGCCACGAACGTCAGCCCCGGCCCGCCGTAGCAGGGCAGCGGCGCCGAGGTCTGGGGGTCGTAACCGATGCGCGTCAGCGCCACGCAATAGAACACCAGCGCCGCCAGGGTGACGCCGACGTAGAGCCTGCCGTGGCGGGGCGGCGGCTGGCACGCGAGCTTCGGGGCGCCGAGTTCGGCTGGGTTTAGCCTGCCGACGGCAGCGGCGGCAAGGACGGCGCGACTGAAATGCCGTGCCCATGACGGCACGATGTTTCGGAACATGTAGGCCGCGAACGCGCGCTCGAGGTCGGGCGCCGGGATGTCGCGGCCGTGCCACTGCCGGAACGCCAACCGGAAAAAGTCGATCTCGCGGATGTCGAGGGCGGCGGTGGCATCCATTAACGTCTTGCAGTCGTCGGCGGCCGTGGTCTCGGTGAATGACATATTTCAGCTCATTTCAGGGCGAACATCTTGCGCCGGCCCGGATAGGTGAAGGACGGGCAAATGACGTCCTGTTTCTTGAACCAAGGCCCGAAATAACTGTCGAGAAAAATCGAGCCCGAAAACCCGGGGCAACCCACCGGAAGGTTGCGATCCTTTACGTAGGTGGTGTCGAGAGACATCAGCATCAAGAACAGGATCATCAGTGCCATCATCGACCACGAAAATCGGCCCAATCGCGGCATCGGGACCCGGCGCTTGAGACCGGTGACCCCGAACGCCTCGGGGTCGAGGTGGCCGGTGCGCATTTGCCGCAGGACCTCGCGGCAGAGATGCCGCACCCAGTGCGGTGCCGGCTGTTGGAACATATACGCGACGAAAATCTTTTCGAGCGTCGAATCGTCGGCCTCGCGCCCGCACCAGCGCCGGTGGGCGACGCGGAAGAAATCGAATTCCGATATTCCGAGCCCCTCGGCGGCGACAGCGATGGCTGCGGCGTCCGACGAAGATGGGATTCGAACGGCGTTCATGGCGTCTCCCGTATCCTGAGACCCCCTTCCCCTCCGTGTCGTCGATTTTAACGCGGTATCCGGCGGCGTCAAAGCACGATGGCGGCGAAGCCCAGGTGCTCGAAGGCGAGGCTGTCGGCCATCAAGGCCTCGGTTCGCGCCAGCCTCACCGCCCGGTCGTCGACAGCGGCCTGGATGAAGGCATTCAGCGGCTGGCCAGGCGCCAGGCGGTCGCGAACGAGTTCCTGCACCTGCCGCTGGTCGAGCGCCGGCCACACCCGGTTTTCAGCCTTGACCGGCGCCAGCGCGACGGGGGCGCCGTTCCGCGCCAGCGCGCCTCGACGGCCGACATAGACGAAGGCGGAAGTCAGATCGCCGCCGATCTCCAACCTGAGCGTGATGACGTCGAGCCGCGCGAAATGGTAGTTGCCGGTGGCGGTCTCGGTCTCGTGCATGCGCGCCAGTTGCGCCTCATCCAGCCAGTTGACGAACAGCGTCACCGCGGCCCCGGGGCAATGCCGGAGCGTCGCCGGGATCGAACCGTAGGCGGCGACGTGGGCGGCATAGACGATGTCGAAGTCGTGCAGCCGCCCGCGCACGACCGGGATCGGGCCGAGGCCGCGGTCCTTGAACTTGCGGATCAGCTGCTGCGGCGACTGGTTGGAGCCGAGCGCCAGCACCGGGTGCCGGCCCGCGACGTCCGGCAACGGAGCGCCGTCGGGCAACTCCTCGTAGCGGACGCCGGCGACGACGTAGGAACGCGACGGAATTTCGAATGGATAGGAAAGGGCGCGACGGACGGAATCCGAGGCCATCCGAGACGCCCGGCGGTCAGTTCCCGGTCTTCACGTACTGGCCGATGTCGACCTCGTCGATCTGCGACGGATCGAGGAACCGGTCGGCATACTCCTTGAACACGCCCGAGGTGAGGAACAGATCGAACAGTTCGGAATCGATGTGGGCGTCTTTCTTCATGAACGACATGATCTTGATGCTCTCGCTCAGCTTCTTCGGCGCCTTGTAGGGACGGTCGGCGGCGGTCAGCGCCTCGAAAATGTCGGCGATGGCCATGATCCTGGCCGGGATCGACATGTCGCTCTTATTGAGCTTCTTCGGATACCCGGTTCCATCCATCTTCTCGTGATGGCCGCCGGCGTATTCGGGAACCCGCCTCAAATGCTTCGGGAACGGCAGCTGCTGTAGCATGATGATCGTCTGCACGATGTGGTCGTTGATCTTGAAGCGTTCCTCGGCCGTCAGCGTCCCACGCGCGATGCACAGGTTGTAGACCTCGCCGAGATTGAACTTATGCTCCGGCACGTCGAGCTTGAATCCGAATTCGTTGTCCGTCGCGGCGGCGGGCTTGCCCTCCTCGCGGTAGATGACGTGGTCTTCGCGGTCGCTGAGCAGGTTCTCGACTACCGGCAGTTTCGGCGGCGGCAGGCGGTCCTTGCGCTTCTTTTCCTCATGCGCAATGCCGATCCGGTCGTCGAGCGTCCGTTTCCATCGGATCTTGGCGATTTCCTTAACCCTCTCGATCTTTTCCGGGGCCATGAACTCGCCGCCGACATTGGACTGGGCGATGAACGCATAGTCGTCGTCCAACTTCTTGAGCCGCTCGTCCAGCTTGGCGCGCAGCTTCTCGGGGTCGTCCTTGCCCTCGAGGAGCGCCTTCAGGTACTCGATTTCCGCGTCGCGCTTGACGACCTCGAACCGCGTGCGGATTTCGTGGACGCGGTCGTAGATGGTCTCCAGCTTGGTCGCCTTGTCGACCACGTATTCTGGCGTCGTGACCTTGCCGCAATCGTGAAGCCACGCTGCGATATGCAGCTCGTACCATTGCTCTTCGTTGAGGTTGAATTCGGCGAACGGCCCCTTGTTGGCGTCGCAAGCGGCCTTCGCCAGCATCTTCGTCAGTTCGGGCACCCGCTGGCAGTGGCCGCCGGTATAGGGGGATTTGGCGTCGATCGCCGATGCGATCAACTCGATGAAGGAATCGAGGAGCAGCTTCTGCGCGTCCAGCAGCTGCTTGTTGTCGAGCGCCACGGCGGCCTGCGAGGCGAGCGCCTCGATCAACGGCTGGATGTCGTCGCCGAACGGGATCACTTTGCCGGTTTGCCGGTCGATGGCGTTGAGGAGCTGCAGGACGCCGATGATCTCGCCCTGGCTGTTCTTCATCGGCACCGTCAGGAACGACTTCGACCGGTAGCCGGTGCCCTGGTCGAACTTGCGGGTGCCCGAGAAATCAAAATCCTTGGCTTCGTAGGCGTCGGGGATGTTGATGGACTTTCCGGTCAGGGCGGCGCAGCTGGCGACGTTGGCGCGGTTCTCCTTGCCGCTCGCCGGGTCAAAAAGGCGCACCGGCGGAAAGGTGATTTCCTTGCCGGTGGTTCCGCCCATCGCGATTTTGAGCGAATCCGTGCGCATGATCTCGAATTTCAGGTTGTTGTCCTCGGTGCGGAGATAAAGCGTGCCGCCGTCGGCGTTGCTGAGGTCCTTGGCCTCGAGAAGGATCGTTTCCATCAGACGATTGGTGTCGCGCTCCGCCGACAGCGCGATGCCGATCTCGATAAGGCGTTCGAAGCTCGTGGCTTTTTGGCCTGCGGGCGTTTTATTCGCGTGGTCCGCCATGCTCGCTCACCATCCCCCAGTGGCGGCGTCGCCGCCGCGTCACGGGGCCCCCCGCACAGGTTCCGGCGCGGGCCTGCCCCTGGTCAGGGATAGGGTCCTCCGGAACGGAAAATCGCCAGCCTTTCCTTCGGCTTAACGGGTAATTTGCAAAGCGTATCGGTCTTTTCGCCCTAACACAACTGCGGCCGTGGCGGGGACCCGCGATGGCGGCCGAAACCCGGCGTTGCAAGAACGTTGACGGGGTTCCTAGCCGCCCGTAGGTTCCAGCGCAATCACCGGTTTGAACCCCGCGAGAGCCCCCGCGAGAGCCATTGTCATGACCGAGCTCAGGCAGCACGCCCAGAACGCCAAGGCTTGGCCGTTCGTGGAAGCGCGGGCGCTGATGAAGCGGCTGGGCGACAAGGCGCCGGCCAAGGGCCATGTGCTGTTCGAAACCGGGTACGGACCGTCCGGGTTGCCGCATATCGGCACCTTCGGCGAGGTGGCGCGCACCTCGATGGTGCGTCACGCGTTCGCGACCCTTTCCGGCCTCAAGACCCGTCTCGTCGCGTTCTCCGACGACATGGACGGGCTGCGCAAGGTCCCCGACAACATCCCCAACGGCGACATGATCGCCCAGCATCTGGGAAAGCCGTTGACGGCGATCCCCGATCCGTTCGGCACCCACGAGAGCTTTGGCCACCATAACAACGCGCGGCTGAGGGCGTTCCTGGACGCGTTCAAGTTCGACTACGAGTTC
>DASWGT010000008.1:0-8587 GCA_036393575.1 Rhodospirillales bacterium
TTGATCATCGCCAGCGTCGGATGGGCGCAGTCCTGGATCGCCTGCAACGCCTCGGCGACGATGGCGCCGTAGGCGCGCGCCTGGGCGGCGTTGGCGCGGGTCTCGGGAAACTCGGAGATGTCGGCGCCGGCCGAAAACGCCTTGTCGCCGTCGCCGCGCACGACGACGCAGCGCAATGCCTCGTTCCCGGAAAGCGCCGTCATGGTCCGGCCAAGCTCGGCCCAGTCGTCGCGTGTCAGCGCGTTCAGCTTCGTCGGATTGTCGATGACGACGGTGAAAACGGCGCCCTGTACGGCGTGGCTGATCGGCATCGCCGGGGCCGGCTCAATCGGCGTTGAGGACGCGGATCGGCTTGCCCGCCATCCACGCCTTGATGTCCTCGATCGCCTCGCCGTAGGCGAGCGCGTAGAGCTCCTTGACCACGAAGCCGGTGTGGCCGGTCAGCACCACGTTCTTGAGCTTGCGGATCGGATGGCTGCGGGGCAGCGGCTCGACGTCGTAGACGTCGAGGCCGGCACCGGCGATGTCGCCCGCCCGGAGCGCCTTGATCAGCGCCTTCTCGTCAACGATCGGCCCACGCGAGGTGTTGACCAGGTAGGCGGTCGGCTTCATCCACCCCAACTCCCGTGCCCCGACAAGGCCGCGGGTGCGGTCGCTGAGCACCAAGTGGATGGAGACGACATCGCAGGCCTTGAACAGGGTCTGCTTGTCGACGTAGGCGACGCCGGCCTCGGCGCAGCGTTCAGGCGTGAGGTTCTGGCTCCAGGCGACGACATGCATCTCGAGGGCCTGGCCCACGCGGGCGACCCGGGCGCCGAGCTTGCCGAGGCCGAGGATGCCAAGGGTCTTGCCCTTCATGCCCTCGGACGCGCTCGCCTGCCAGCCGCCTTTCTTCATCACCCGGTCTTCGGCGGGGATTTTCTTGTAGAGCGCGAAGATCAAGGCGGCGGCGTGCTCGGCCGCCGGGTAGCCGAGCATGCTGGTGCCGCAGACGACGACGCCCCTTGCCTTCGCCGCCGGCAGGTCGAACGACAGGTTGCGCATGCCGGTGGTGATCAGCAGCTTCAAGTTCGGCAGCTTGCCGATCAGCGACTTCGGGAACGGCGTGCGCTCGCGCATGCCGACGACCACGTCGATCGGCTTCAGCGCCTTGGCCACCGCCGCCTCGCCCTTGATGTGCTTGTTGAACACGGTGATCTGGACGCCCTTGCCGAGGCCTTTCCAGTCGGCGGCGGCGAGCGCCGCGTTCTGATAGTCGTCGAGGATGGCGATGCGCATGAACGTCTGTCCCCCCTTGGCATGCGTTACCGTGATTATGGTTGCCGGAATTTCCCAGATGGCGGGGCCGGCGGCAACCCCCAAAAGCGCCCCGGGCGCGCCGCCCTTTGCGCCCGCTGGGCGGCGCCAGCCGCGATTTGCCTCTCGATTGTGCCGCGCATCACCGCTACCCTTAATCCTAAGCGAACGAAACCCTTGGATTTGATCGGGAGCGAAACCATGACTTGGTTGGAAGGCAATGGCCGCGACGCGCGGCCGGCGGGCGAGCGTCTGCAGGAATTGCTCGCGAGGCCGGGCATCCTGGGCGTGCCCGGGGCCCACAACGGTCTCGCCGGGATGCTGGCGAAGGACGCGGGGTTCGAGTGCCTCTACATCTCCGGCGGCGCGGTGACGGCGACGCTCGGTCTGCCCGACCTCGGCATCTTGACGCTCGAGGAGCTCACCTTCATCACCCGCATGGTGTCGCGCTCCACGGATTTGCCGCTGATCGTCGACGGCGACACCGGCTACGGCGGGGCGCTCAACGCTATGCGCCTGGTCAAGGAGCTGGAACGCGCCGGCGCCGGCGCCGTTCACATCGAGGACCAGATGCTGCCGAAGAAATGCGGCCACCTCAACGACAAGCGCCTGGTCTCGCCAGAGGATGCCGCGGCCAAGATCAACGCCGCCTGCCGGGCCAGGACGCATCTCCGCATCATCGCCCGCACCGACGCCGCCGCCGTCGAGGGCCTGGACGGCGCCATCGCCCGCGGCAAGATCTACAAAGAGGCCGGCGCCGACGTGGTGTTCCCGGACGGGCTCGCGTCCGAGGACGAATTCCGCGCCTTTGCCAAGGCGGTTCCGGGGCCGAAGATGGCCAACATGACCGAGTTCGGCAAGACGCCCTACTTCACCGCCAGGCAGTTCCAGGACTTCGGCTACAAGATCGTCATCTGGCCCGCCACCTCGATGCGGGTGGCCGCCGGTGCGATGGCCGAGCTTTACCGCCACCTGAAGCAGCACGGCAGCGCCGAGGCGCTGTTGAACAAGATGCCGTCCCGCGCCGAACTCTATGATACGATTGGTTATTACGACTACGAGGCGCTGGACAAGGGGATCTCCCGCAGCGTCGTTCCGAAAACCCCCGGCGCCTGACACCTCGCCCCCAATTGCGCTTGCGCCCCCGACCGGGCAGAATCGACCCGGGATTCGACCTTGCCCCGGGATCGACCCGGGGCATGGTTCGCGCGATGGAGGGTTTCCATGAAAAAGGTTTTGGTGTCGTGGCTGCTGGCCGGTCTGCTCGCGGCGCTGATGCCGGCGGGCGCTTCGGCGGCGCCGCAGGTGCTGGCGGCGCTGTCGTCCGAGGTCGGGATTCCGTTCACCTGCGATGGCGTCGATTGCTGGGCACAGCTGAGCACCTACTGCATGCTGCGCAACCGGCCGGCGCCGATATTGGGCAAGGAGTACGTGCCGGCGGTGCCGGAGCGGTTCACACTCGTCATCACCGACGTCCAGGGCCGGGAGCGCAGCCTGCTCGCGGCCGATCATGTCCGGTTCTTCGAAAGCCGCGCCTTCATGTCGGTGGCCGCCTGGATTCCACGCGCCGACCTCGAGCAGTTGGGCGCGGTGACGGCAGTGATCCGCGTCGCCGACAACGCCGCGCTGCTGCCGGTGCCGGAGCCGGGCGATCCTAACCCGCTGACCGCGAAGGAGATCGCTTACGCCACCGGCTCGCTGCGCGAGGAGAGCGCGCGGCTGCTGGAAACCCGCCCGGAGGCGGCGACCGCCCGCGTGCTGGCCGCGATCACCAACCACCTGCCCTATAGCCAGGATTTCGATACCGGCGAGACGGGGAACCTGGTCGACAAGGTGATCGAGAAAATCCCGGCCGCATCGTCCGACCGCGTTGGCGTCGGCCAGGCCCGCGTCAAGGTGAGGATGTGCGTCGGCGACGTCACGCACATGCGCTTCCGCACCATGCGCGGCTGCCTGGAATCGAAGCACGACCAGCTGATTCGCGAGCTCAACGTCGACTACTGGCATTCCCAGACTGGGAGTTGACCGCCGGCGCCCGATCATCGGTTTGCCGGGCCGGGAGCTTCGCGCACCAAGTTCGATTCGCTCGCCTCAGCCCTCTCCGCCCTGAAGGGGGGAGAGGGCGGCGCGCGGCACGCGCGCCGGGTGAGGTGGGCGGCTTGGGCGTGCCCCACCTCTCCCCGTCCCTCTCCGCCCCAAAGGGGCAGAGAGGGAATGACACCGCGCCACCGGGCAGTTCCTTATTCGAGCAGCGACCGCAGCTTCCCGACCGCTTCGTCCGGCGCGGTCAGGACCGGGCGGCCGCCTGCCTTGGCGGCAACCGCGTCCCTGGCCCCGACCATCGAGAACTGCGCCAGCAGCAGCACGTCGACGTCGGGTAAGGCGGCCGCGGCGTCGGCGAGCAGCGCGTCGTGCCGCGCGCCGTCGCCAGCATTCAGCGCCTCCAGCGCGCCGGGCACGAAGCGGATGTCGAGCGTCGGCGCGACGCCGCGCTTGCCGGCGGCGGCCGTAAGCTCGGCCTCGAGCGAGGCGATGGTGGGCTGGAAGGTGGCGAGCCCGCCGATGCGGCGGCCGAGCGCGAGTGCCTTCTCGATCATCGCCTCGTCAGGCTTCAGCACCGGGATCCTCGCGTCCCGCCGCGCCCGCTCGATGGCGGCGCCGAACGCCGAGCAGGTGAACAGCACCGCATCCGCGCCGCACGACGCGGCGTAGCCGATCATCGTCGCCATGCGGCTCGTGAACGCGTCGGTCATCCGGCCGGCGGCGGCGAGGTCGGGGGCCAGCGAATAGTCCGCCAGGTCAGTGACGCGGGCCTCCGGCCACAGGCGCCGGAAGGCGTCGTGGATGGGCGCTTGCGCGGCGGTGACGGCGTGGATCAGTTGGATGCGCGGGCCGGTCATGGCGGGGGTCCTCGGTCGTCGGCGGGCATTGGTGGCGGGGCGGCCTTGGGGTAACCTGAGCTTAACCGAAAAACCGGGCGCCCTCCATCCGGCGCCCAACACGGGAGGACCGCCGCCGCCATGATCGCCCCAGCCAACGATACCATCCGCGTCGACAGCAAGGCCGGCGTCTGCCGGATCACCCTCAACCGGCCGAAATCGCTGAATGCCCTCAACCCGGACATGGCCCGCGCCCTCAACCAAGTGGCGAAGGCCGTCCGCGCCGACGACCGGGTCCGCGTCGTCATCATCGCCGGCGCCGGCGACCATTTCATGGCCGGCGGCGACGTCAAGGGGTTCAAGGCGTTTTTCGACCGCAACCCGGACGAGAAGGCGATCCGTGCCCACTTCGACGAAATGCTCGGCGTCGTCCACGGTTTCATCGCCGACATCCGCGAAATGCCGAAGCCGGTGGTGGCCGCCGTGCGCGGCGCCGTCGCCGGCGCCGGGGTCAGCCTGATGCTGGCCGCCGACCTGGTGCTGGCGGCCGACGACGCGTTCTTCACGCTCGCCTATAGCCATCTCGGCACGGTACCGGACGCGGGCTCCAGCTACGCGCTGCCGCGGACGGTGGGGCTCAAGCGGGCGTTCGAGATCGCGCTCTTGGGCGACCGTTTCGATGCCAGGACGGCGCTCGCCCACGGCATGGTCAATCGCCTGGTTCCGGCGGCGCAGTTGGAGGCCGAGGTGGAGAAGCTCGCCAAGCGTCTGGCCGACGGCCCGCGCGTGGCGTACGCCCGCACCAAGGCGCTGCTGAACGGATCGTTCAGTCGCACGCTCAAGCAGCAGCTCGACGCGGAATCGGCGGCGTTCGCCGACTGCGCCGTGACCAAGGACTTCGCCGAAGGGGTGACGGCGTTCGTCGAGAAACGCTCGCCCCGCTTCATCGGTTCATAACGGAGGACAATCCAATGGCTCAGAAAAAGGCCGGCCCGCTGGCCGGCAAGGCGGCGATCGTCACCGGTTCCGCCCGCAACATCGGCCGCGCCACGGCGCTGGCGCTCGCCGCCGACGGCGCCAGCATCGTCGTCAACGCCGTTCAGGACAAGGCGGCAGCCAAGAAGGTCGCGGGCGAGGTCGAGGCGACCGGCGGCAAGGCCATCGTGCAGATGGCCAATGTCACCGACCGCAAGGCAGTCGACGCGATGGTCAAGGCAGCGGTCAAGGCCTTCGGCGGCGTCGACATCCTGGTCTGCAACGCCTCGCAGCGCGGCCAGAAGCCGTTCTTGGAGATGACGTTCGAGGAGTGGAGCAAGGTCATCGACATCTCCCTCGACGGCTCGTTCCACCTGGCGCAGGCGTGCCTGCCGGAGATGATGAAAAGGGGCTGGGGGCGGATCATCACGCTGGGCGGCATCTCGTGCCACATCGGCACCCCTAACCGGGTCCATAACCTGGTCTCCAAGGCGGGGCTGGTCGGATTCACCCGCGGCGTCGCCATGGAGTTCGCCCAGCACAACATCACCGTCAACTGCATCTCGCCCGGCTTCATCAACACCGAGCGCCCAGCCTCGGCCGGCGCGCGGCCGACCCCCAAGGTGCAGTCGCCAGTCGGGCGCATGGGCGAGCCCGCCGAGATCGCCGCCATGGTCCGCTATCTATGCACGCCCGAGGCCGCCTACATCACCGGCCAGACTCTGCACGTCAACGGCGGCATGTATCTGGGGAGCTGACGGGACGCGTCAGCCGCGGATGCTTTTGATCAGCGCCAGCGTGCGGCGGGCGTGATCGACCACAGGATAGTCGACGAAGAAGCCGTCGACGACGATCGAGGCCGAGCCGGCGGTCTCCGCCTTCTCGAAGGCAGCGACGATCTTCTCCGCCTTCGCCACCTCCTCGTCGCTGGGCGTGAACGCCCGATTGACCGGTGCCACCTGGTCGGGATGGATGCACATCTTGCCCTGGAAGCCGAGGGTGCGGGCGCGCTCGGCCGACTTGATCAGGCCGGCTTCGTCGCGGAAGTGGACCCAGACAGTATCGATCGGCGCCTCCAGGCCGGCCGCCCGCGACGCCAGCACGACGGCGGCTCGCGCCGGCGTCAACTCCCATTCGTCGACGGTCAGCAGCATGCCCAAATCCTTGGCGAGGTCGACGGCGCCGAAGCTGAGCCGCCGCGTCCGGGTGCCGGCCTGGGCGATGGCGGCGACCGCGGCCAAGCCCTTGGCGGTCTCGATGATCGGCAGCAGGTCGACGGCACCGTTTGCCATGCCATGGCGGCGCTCAAGGGCACCCAGGCGCTCGTCGGCGGCCTGGAGCTGCGCCGGCGATTCGACCTTCGGCACCATGACGCCGTCGAGCCACGGCCCGACCACGGCCTCCAGGTCGCCGGCGTGGAACTCCGTGTCGAAGGCGTTGACACGCGCCCAGCCTCGGCATCCGCGGGGCCGTTTCAGGGCGGCGACGACGGCCGAGCGGGCGTCGACCTTTTCGGCCGCGGCGACGGCGTCCTCGAGATCGAGGATCGCCGCGTCGGCGCCGGCGGTGAACACCTTCTCCACCTTGCGCGGGTGATTGCCGGGCGCAAACAGGTACGTCCGGTGCGGGCCGTCGGTCATGGAAAACGGGAGGCTAGGATTGCGCCGGATTGATGATCCGGAGAATATCTTCGATGCTGATGCGGGCGCCGTCGTTGAGGTCGGCGTCGCTCTCCCGGCTGTCGCCCCAGCAGGGCTCGCCGACGGGCGCTTCCCGATACCACGGCGTCGCCGGCGTCGATGCCGCCTGCTCGGCCGGCTTCCTCGACATCTGCCGCTCGTCGGCGGCGGCCAGCCCCGGCAGGCCGAGGACCGCGATCAGCAGGGCAAGGCGGAGGACGGCGCGCATCGGCTCCTCATCGGCTTATGATCGAGATGGGCATCATACCCCGCCCGGCGTCGCCTGTCACCACCGGGGTCCATCCCAGGCCGCGTCCTGGTCGAGCGGGAACACCGGGCGCGGCAGGTTCTTGAAGTCGAAGCGCGACAGTACCGGCGAGGTCAGCCCCGGGGCATCGACCTCGATCACCTGGTCGGGCTTGAAGAACTCGTCGAAGCCGGCCCGGAAATGGCCGCGCGACTTGACCACCACGGTGCGCGCACTGGCGACGTCGAGGCCGAACATCTCGAAGAATACCGGGTCGGCGCACTGCTTGCGCACGCTGCAGACGACGATCTTGACGAAGCCGCCGACGTCGAGAAGCGCCGATTTGCCGAGGCTGAGCGCGCGCCCCGCCCACAGGCCGCGGCGGCCGACGCAAGCGCCGTCCGACAGCGCCAGCACCTTGACCGGGGCTTGGAAGCGCTTCGAGAACTCGGTCTCGGCGGCGCTGTTGAAGGTGGCCATGAACGCCTCGCCCTTGCCCCATTCGTGGGCGGCGGCGGCGAGCCGCGGGTCGAAGAACACCCCGAACAACACCCCCTTGGCACCGGCGTCGTAGAGAGCCTTCAGCAGCCACGTGGTGTTGCCCGACCCGCCGCCGCCCGGGTTGTCGGCGACGTCGGCCAGGATCAGCGGCGGCAGGCTCTTGTCCTCGCCGGTCCTGACCGCCATGGCGACCGCGTCCTCGAGCGGCGTCAATTCCTTCTGGAAGCGCTTGCGCATGTCCCAGGCGCGGCGCGCGATGTCGGCGGCCAGCCGCTCGGCCGGCGCGCGGTCGCCGCGGGCGGTGACGATCACGGCGAGGCCGTTCTTGGCGAGGTCGCTGAACGCGAACCCGGCGACC
Organism: Rhodospirillales bacterium; assembly: GCA_036393575.1. Classification (GTDB taxonomy): domain Bacteria; phylum Pseudomonadota; class Alphaproteobacteria; order Rhodospirillales; family Casp-alpha2; genus JACPJY01. The sequence goes on from DASWGT010000008.1 coordinate 7,936, forward strand.
ACCGAGACGTTGACGATGTCGTCGGTCTTCGCCCGCTGCCCATAGTTGATGAGGTCGGCATAGGGCCCCTGGGCGGTCAGCAGCGTTACCGTCGGCGCGACGATGGGAAGGCGGATGAAGGCCGTGGTCGGCTTCATGCCGCCGAACATCTCGACCATCACCCGCGCCGCCTCGGCCGCCCGCGCCTTCTGGTCGACGTGGGGATTGGTGATGTAGGAGATCAGCGCGTCCGTTTTGTCGATCATGCGATCCGAGATGTTGGCATGCAGATCGAGGGTGGCGATCACCGGCACCTCCGGCCCGACGGTGCCGCGCACCATCTCGAACAGGTCGCCGTCGGGGTCACCGGAGCGGGTCGCGGTCATGCCGCCGTGGGCGCTGAAGTAGACGCCGTCGAGCGGCAGGGATTGGGCGAGGCGGCGGCGCATTTTCCTGATGGTCGCCTCGAGGAAGCGCTGGTCGCACGGGCCGCTCGGCTCGGCGGCAGTGACCATGATCGGCACCGGCTGCCAGGCGACGCCGAGGCGGTCCATCTCGGCGACGAAGCCGGTGATTTCGGCCGGCTGGATGGGGTTGGGTTTCTTGAGGTCGGCGAGGATGTCGTCGCCCGCGAGATAACAGTTGGCGCGGAAGGCCGCCTCCCGGCACACCG
>DASWGT010000009.1:0-2721 GCA_036393575.1 Rhodospirillales bacterium
GCACGGAACGCAACAGGCGCTCGACGAACGGCCGGGTAAATACTTCTTCGATATGGCCGCGGGCGCGGTCGACTAAGTGCATATAATCGACCGACGCCGGACAGGTGGTGACGCACGCGAGACACGACAGGCAGCGGTCGACGTGCTTGACCACCTTGGCGGTTGGCGGCTTGCCGGTCTCCAGCATGTCCTTGATCAAATAGATTCGGCCGCGCGGGCCGTCGAGCTCGTCGCCGAGCAGCACGTACGTCGGGCAGGTGGCGGTACAGAAGCCGCAGTGGACGCATTTCCGCAAGATCGCGTCGGCGGCGTCGATCTCCGGATCGGCGAGCTGGGCCAGGGTGAAGTTGGTTTGCATGTGGTTCGTCCGTCGCCTTTCCTAGACGCCTTCGTACATGCGGCCGGGGTTGAGCACGACCTTGGGATCGAATGCTTCCTTGACACGCGCCGTCAGCGCGCTCAAGCGCGCCGACTGCGGCTCGAACACCGGCACCCGGGCGCGTACCTCGTCGTCGGCGCGCACCAGGGTGGCGTGGCCGCCGGCGGCAGCAACGGCGGCGCGCACCTTTTCATGGCCGGCGTCAGGCTGGGCAGCGATGGCCAGCCACACCAGGCCGCCGCCCCAATCGTAGAACGCCTCGCCCGCGAGTTCCCGGGCCAGCGCCTCGGCGGCGCCGGGGCCGGCCATCGGCGGCACCGACAGGCGCCATACCTGTCGGCCCCCTGGGCGGCCATCGGCGGGGCCGAGCAGCGCCGCGTCGCGGATCTCGCGCCACAATGCCTGCGAATTCTCGGAGTGCAGTTCCTCGATGTCGCCTTTTCCTTTGAGCAGCTCCTTCAGCGCCCGGCAGCGATGCTCGACCGAGGGACCCGGGCCCTCGACGCGGATTGCCGTCACCGCCCGGCCGGCGGCGGCCACGTAGGAGACCTGCGAGCGTCCGGCGGCGGCCTTCGGCAGGTGCGCGGCGCTCGACACCTCGTGGGCGCTGCCGAGCGCCTTGGCCATGGCCATCGCCGCGGCGGCATCCGGCAGGCCGAGGACCAGTACGGTGCGCGTCTTCTCCGGCGCCGGCAGCACCTTGAAGGTGACCTCGGTCATCACCGCCAGCGTGCCGAACGAGCCGGCGATCAGTTTCGAGAGATCGAAGCCGGTGACGTTCTTGACCACGGTGCCGCCCGATTTGAACACCTCGCCGCGGCCGCTGACGGCGCTGAAGCCGAGGAAGTGGTCGCGCGCCGCACCGGCCTTGATCCGCCGCGGGCCGGCCAGGTTGCAGGCGATGGCGCCGCCGATGCTGCCCCTGTCCTCGTCGCCGCCGAGCAGCGGGCCCAGGTCCGCCGGCTCGAACGCCATCTGCTGGTTGTTCTGGCGCAACGCCGCTTCGATCTCGGCCATCGGCGTCGCGGCAAAGGCGGTCATGAACAGCTCGCTCGGCTCGTAACGGCCGATCCCGGAAAGTCCCGAAAGGTCGAGGCCGAGGCCCGGCTCGACGGCGCGGCCGAAGCCGCGCTTCGAGCCGCGACCCAGGATCTCGAGCGGCATGCCTTCGGCGACCGCCCATTTGACGGCCTCCAGCACCTGCGCGGCATCCTTCGGCTTCAACGTCTCGGTCATGGATTTTTCGTCGGCTCTCCGTGGGGCGCCGCGATCGTCGGCGCGGCGTGGTCGGCCCGTCATTCCCTAGAACCGCGGGATGTCGGGGAATGGCAGCTTGCCGTGATGCACGTACATGCGCCCGAGCTCGGCGCAGCGGTGAAGGGTCGGATAGACCTTGCCCGGGTTCATCAACTGGCCCGGGTCGAACGCGCACTTGAGCCGCTGTTGCTGCTTCATGTCGTCCTCGGTGAACATCTCGCCCATCAGGTCGCGCTTCTCGACCCCGACGCCGTGCTCGCCGGTCAGCACGCCGCCGACCTTGACGCAATAGCGGAGGATGTCGGCACCGAATTTTTCCGCCTTGTCGAGCTCGTCGGGCTTATTGGCGTCGAACAGGATCAGTGGGTGCAGGTTGCCGTCGCCGGCGTGGAACACGTTGGCGACGCGCAGTCCGTAATGCTCCGACAGCGCGTTGATCTTCTTCAGCACGTCGGCCAGCTTGTGGCGCGGGATGGTGCCGTCCATGCACAGGTAATCGGGCGAGATGCGGCCGACCGCCGGAAACGCGTTCTTGCGTCCCGACCAGAACACCAGCCGTTCGGCGTCCGACTGGCTGACGCGGATATGGGTGGCGCCGGTCTGCCGGGCGATCGATTCCACCCGCTCGATCAGGTAGTCGACCTCGGCCTCGGGCCCGTCGAGCTCGACGATCAGCAGCGCCTGCACGTCGAGCGGATAGCCGGCGTGGACGAACGCCTCGGTAGCGTGGATGGCCGGCTTGTCCATCATCTCCATGCCACCGGGGATGATGCCGGCGCCGATGATGGCGGCGACGCAGTTGCCGGCGCTTTCGTTGGAGGGGAATCCGACCAGCAGCGCGCGCGCCGTCTCCGGCTTCTGCAGGATGCGCACGGTAACCTCGGTAATGACACCGAGCAGCCCTTCCGAGCCAGTCAATACCCCCAGCAGGTCGTAGCCGCCGGAGTCCAGGTGCTTGCCGCCGAGGCGTACCACCTCGCCGTCCATCAGCACCATCTCCAGCCCAAGCACGTTGTTGGCGGTGAGCCCGTATTTCAGGGAATGCACGACGCCCGAGTTTTCGGCGACGTTGCCGCCGATGGAGC
>DASWGT010000010.1:0-34178 GCA_036393575.1 Rhodospirillales bacterium
CATGAGACGCGTCGTCATCACCGGCGTCGGCATCGTTTCCAGCATCGGCGACAACAAGGAAGAGGTGCTCGATTCGCTCCGCCAAGGGCGTTCGGGCATCAGCTTCTCCGAGGAATACCGGGACATGGGCTTCCGCAGCCATGTCCACGGCAAGCCGAAGATCGACCTCGACGCCGCGGTGGACAGGCGCTGGCGCCGCTTCATGGGCGACGGCGCCGCCTACAACTACGTCGCCATGCAGCAGGCGATCGCCGATTCCGGCCTGACCGAGGGCGAAGTCTCGAACGAGCGCACGGCGTTGATCATGGGTTCGGGCGGACCGTCGACCAAGAACCAGGTATTGGCCGCCGATCTCACCCGCCAGAAGGGCCCGAAACGGGTCGGCCCGTTCATGGTGCCCCGCACGATGTCGAGCACAAACTCCGCGACGCTCGCCACCGCCTTCAAGATCAAGGGCCTCAGTTATTCGATCAGTTCCGCGTGCTCGACCAGCGCGCACTGCATCGGCAACGGCGCCGAGCTGATCCAATGGGGCAAGTACGACATCGTTTTCGCCGGCGGCGGCGAGGAACTGCACTGGAGCCTGTCGGTGCTGTTCGACGCCATGCCGGCTCTGAGTTCCAACTTCAACGCCACGCCCGAGAAGGCGTCGCGCGCCTTCGATGCCAAGCGCGACGGCTTCGTGATCGCCGGCGGCGGCGGCGTCGTCGTGCTCGAGGAGCTGGAGCACGCCAAGGCCCGCGGCGCCAAGATTTACGGCGAGTTGGCAGGCTACGGCGCCACTTCGGACGGCCACGACATGGTGCAGCCGTCGGGCGAGGGAGCGGTCCGCTGCATGAAGATGGCAATGGCCGGCTTGGACCTGCCTGTCGACTACATCAATACCCACGGCACCTCGACGCCGATCGGCGACGTCACCGAGCTGCAGGCGATCCGCGAGACCTTCAAGGATCGCAACCGGATTCCCTTCTTCAGCTCGACCAAATCGCTCACCGGCCATTCGCTCGGCGCCACCGGCGTACAGGAGACGATTTACTGCCTTCTGATGATGGAAAACGACTTCATCTGCGCCTCGGCCAACGTCGACGAACTCGACCCGACGGCCCAGGACATGCCGATCGTGCTGGAACGCCAGGACAATGTGCAGCTCAATGCGGTGATTTCCAACAGTTTCGGGTTCGGCGGTACCAACGCGACGCTGGCCTTCAAGCGATTCGAAGGCTGACGGCGTAGCGATCACGGAAAAGCCCCTGGAGAACGACGCGTGTCGGGACCGCAGAAAATCCATCCCAGCGACCTGAAGTCGTCCCACGCCACCTCGTTGATGGCGGGCAAGAAGGGCCTGATCATGGGTGTCGCCAACGATCATTCGATCGCCTGGGGCATCGCCAGCGTGCTGAGCCGCCACGGCGCCGAACTTGCCTTCACCTTCCAGGGCCAGGCGCTGGCGAAACGAGTGAAGCCGCTGGCCGAAAGCCTCGGCTCGCGCATCGTGCTGCAGTGCGACGTCGAGGACGAGCCAAGCATCGACGCCGTGTTCGCCGCGCTCGAGCGCGAGTGGGGCGATCTCGATTTCGTCGTCCACGCGGTCGCCTATTCCGACAAGGAGGAATTGAAGGGCCTCTACGTCAACACCACGCGGCAGAACTTCGCCCGCACCCTAGACGTGTCGTGCTACTCGTTCACGGCGCTCGCCCGGCGCGCCCAGGCGCTGATGCCGAATGGCGGCAGCCTGTTGACGTTGACCTTCTCGGGCGCCGAGCGCGTAGTTCCCAACTACAACGTCATGGGCGTCGCCAAGGCGGCGCTCGAGGCCAGCGTCCGCTACCTCGCCGTCGATCTCGGTCCCAAGAACATCCGCGTCAACGCCATTTCCGCCGGCCCGATGCGCACGCTCGCCGGCAGCGCCATCGGCGGCGCCAAGCACATCCTGAAATGGAGCCAGGAGCACGCGCCCCTGCAGCGCAACCCGGTCCTCGACGACATCGGCGGCGCCGCGCTTTATCTGCTGTCGGATCTGTCGAAGAGCGTCACCGGCGAAATCCACCACGTCGATTCCGGCTTCAACATCATCGGCATCCCGCGCAATCCCAACAACGCCAACAACGGCTGACGGCCGGGCGAAAGATTCCCTATTTACATCAGGTAGTTTTGGCGTAGTTTAAAAGCTTGCCAAAACTCCAATTTTTCCTTATAAAAATTATGGTTATATGGTATGAGGGAGGCGTTCGCCCCCGATATCACCTGGAAACGCCGTTCGGGCGGTCCATATAAGAGCCACACATCGGATAAGGCCGCGGCCATGACAAACAAAGAATCAATCCGACCCTACACCCAGGTCCTCGACCGCCTGCGCACGGCGGGCTTGCGCCCGACCCGCCAGCGGCTGGCGCTGGCCAAGCTGCTGTTCGAGGGCGGCGACCGGCACGTCACCGCCGAGATGCTGCACGCCGAGGCGCAAACCGCCGCCATCCGGGTGTCGTTGGCGACCGTTTACAACACGCTGCATCAGTTCACCGCCGCCGGCCTGTTGCGCGAGATCGTGGTCGATTCGCAGCGCTCGTACTTCGACACCAACATGGCCGACCATCACCACTTCTTCTTCGAGGACTCGAGCCAGCTCGAGGACATCCCCGGCCACGAGGTCGTCGTTGCCCAACTGCCGGCGCCGCCCAAGGGCAAGACGGTGAAGCGCGTCGACATCATCCTCCGCGTTTCAGATAAGTAAATTATAAGCTATTAACAAAGACTTATAGTTTAATTTAGAATTACTAAAAAGTAGTTGACTGAAGCCGTCCATGCCCTCATAGTGTCCGTTAACGACGTCGGCGGAAACGCGCCGCCCGGACGTCCGCACCGGCCGCGCGGGGCTTCCCGTCCGCCGCCGGACCCGAAGCGAAGATTGAAGAAAAGAACGGAGAACATCATGACCAAGCTCAAGGGATCGAAGACCGAAAAGAACCTGAAGGACGCCTTCGCCGGCGAATCGCAGGCCAACCGCCGCTATCTGTATTTCGCCCAGAAGGCCGACATCGAGGGCTACAACGACGTCGCGGCGGTGTTCCGCTCGACCGCCGAAGGCGAGACCGGCCATGCCCACGGCCACCTCGAGTTCCTCGAAGCCATCGGCGACCCGGTCACCGACAAGCCGATCGGCCCCACCGGCGACAACCTGAAGTCCGCCATCGCCGGCGAGACCCACGAATACACCGACATGTACCCGGGCATGGCGAAGGCCGCACGCGGCGAGGGCTTCGACGAGATCGCCGACTGGTTTGAGACCCTGGCGAAAGCCGAGAAGTCGCACGCCGGCCGCTTCCAGAAGGCGCTTGACGCGATGGACTGAGCGACAGTCGGTTCGCCATTTGAAGAGGGGGGGGTCCGGCAACGGTCCCCCCGATTCGTTACCGGACCCGGACGCAAGCCCGGCGACGGCTTCAACGACGACGAGGACGGACGATCATGAGCGAAGGCTCCCTCAAAGCCCCCACGCGCCACCCGATCGCGTGGCGGGACGCCGACTTCTACGACGAGGCGAAGCTGGATGCGGAACTGCGCCGCGTGTTCGACATTTGCCACGGCTGCCGGCGGTGCTTCAATCTCTGCGACAGCTTCCCGAGGCTGTTCGACCTCATCGACGCCGCGGACACCGGCGAGCTCGACGGCGTCGAAAGCCGCGACTTCAAATCGGTCGCCGACGCGTGCACGCTGTGCGACATGTGCTTCATGACCAAGTGCCCGTACGTGCCGCCGCACGAATTCAATATCGACTTCCCGCACCTGATGCTGCGCTATCGGGCGGTCGAGCTGAAACAGGGCAAGGTCCCGTTCGCCGCCCGCGAGTTGGTCAAGACCGACCGCAACGGCAGAATCGGCTGCCGGATGCCGGCCGTCGTCAACTGGGCGACCGACCGCGACAACAAGCTCACCCGCCCGGTGATGGAGGCCATCGCCGGTGTCCATCGCGACGCGGTGCTGCCGAAATACCATTCGCCGACGTTGGTCGACGGCGCCGCCGCGACGCCCGAGGTCAACCGCCAGGCACCCGCGTTCGGGCGCAAGGCGGTGCTGTATGCCACCTGCTTCGCAAACTACAACAACCCGGCGATCGGCACGGCGACGCGCAACGTGCTGGCCAAGAACGGCGTCGAGACCGAGATTGTCTATCCCGGCTGCTGCGGCATGCCGTCGCTCGAGCAGGGCGACCTCGAAGCGGTCGCCGAAAGCGCCAGGCGTGCCGCGGCCGAGCTCGGCCCCTGGCTCGACAAGGGCTACGACGTGATCGCGCTGGTGCCGTCGTGCGCGCTGATGCTGAAGTTCGAATGGCCGCTGATCGTCCCCGGCGACGAGGCGGTGAAGCGCTTGGCCGGGGCGACCTCGGATGTCAGCGAGTACCTGGTCGGCATCGCCAAGAACGAAGGGCTGGCCGAAGGCCTGAAGCCGCTGGCAGGCGGCGTCGCCGTCCACATCGCCTGCCATGCCCGCGCCCAGAACATGGGCCAGAAGGCGGCCGAGATGCTGCGCCTGCTGCCCTCGACCGAGATCTCGGTGATCGAGCGCTGCTCCGGCCACGGTGGCTCGTGGGGCGTGATGAAGGATAACTTCGAGGTGGGGCTGAAGGTCGGCCGCCCGGTGGCCCGCCAGGTTGCCGACAAGAGGCCGGCGTTTGTCGTCTCCGAGTGCCCGCTCGCCCGCGAGCACATCGTCCAGGGCGCCGAACGCATCAACGGCGAGACGGGCGCCTTCGGCGCCGCCCAGCACCCGATCGAGTTGATCGCCCGCGCCTACGGACTTTGACTGGAGCCACGGGAGACCGCCCATGACCACGACCGCCCAGACCGGCCGCCGGATCACCCGCGCCGACATCATGCCGAGGGAGCAATACGCGGCCGTGCGCGACGAGCGCCGCCGCAAGATGACGGAATTGAAGCGCGACCGCCGCGTCGCCGTCGGACCGGATGCCACCTTCTATTTCGAGTGCTACGATACCATGTGGCACCAGATCCACGAGATGCTGTTCATCGAGAAGGGCGGCGCCGACCAGATCGAGGACGAGCTTCGCGCCTACAACCCGCTGATCCCCAACGGTCGCGAGCTGGTCGCCACCATGATGTTCGAGATCGAGGACCCGGCCCGGCGGACGCATTTTCTGGCCGGCCTCGGCGGCGTCGAGGAAACGGTGACGCTCGGCTTCGCCGACGAAACCATTGCCGCCGTGCCGGAGGCCGACGTCGACCGCACCTCGGCCGAGGGCAAGGCGTCGTCGGTGCAGTTCCTGCACTTCCCGTTCACCGCCCGGCAGGTCGAGAAGTTCAAGCAGCCCGGTGCCAAGGTGACGCTCGCCATCGGGCACGACAAATACGGCCACGCGGCGGTGCTGCCCGAGACGATGCGCCGGACGCTCGCCCGGGATTTCGACTGAGCCCCTTGCCAAACCGCTAACGCCCGTCGCACAGTTGCCGGCCTCGGGCCGCCCCGCGCGGCTTGGGGGCGCAAGGCAGGACATGGGCGACGCCATGGACGATCGGAAGCCGCGACCCGGCGCCAGGACCGGTAACGGCAAGCAGGCGGTCGAGGCCGGCATCCTCGAGAGCCTGGCCGACCCGGTGATCCTCCTCGACCAGCGCGGCCGCATCCTCGATTGCAACCTCGCCGCCCGCGAGCTTCTCGGCGGCGAGCCCGTCGGCACCGAGCTCGCGAAAGCCCTCAACAGCCCAGAGATCGCCGAGACGCTCGCCGCCGTCCGCGCTGGCGACGCCCGCCAGCGCACCGAGGTGTTCATCCCGTTCCCCGTATCGCACTCCTACGAGCTGCACATATGGGAGCTGCCCGAGGAAACCGCCGGCAAGGAAGTATGGGCGATCCTGGTGCTCCACGACGTGACGGCGGCCAGGAAGACCGAGAAAATGCGCGCCGACTTCGTCTCCAACGTCAGCCACGAGTTGCGCTCGCCGCTGTCGTCGCTGCTCGGCTTCATCGAGACGCTGCGCGGACCCGCCCGCGACGACGCGGAAGCCCGCGCCCGGTTCCTGGAGATCATGGAGGCCGAGGCCAAGCGCATGACCCGGCTGATCAACGATCTGCTGACGCTGTCGAAGGTCGAAACCGAAGAGCACATCCGCCCCGAAGGCACCGTCGACGTGGTCGACCTGCTGACCCAGGTCGCCAACATCCTCTCGGTGCGCGCCAAGGAGCGCGGCATGACCATCGCGGTGGAATCCAAGGGCGACCACCCGAAGGTGCTGGGCGATGCCGACGAGCTCACCCAGGTATTCCAGAACCTGGTCGCCAACGCCATCACCTACGGCAGCGAGGGAACGCCGATCCGCACGGTGGTGGGGCCCGAGGCCACCGTTCCCGGCACCGGCGCCGCCGGCCTCTCCATCGCCGTCATCAACCAGGGCGAGGGCATCCCGCCGGAGGACATCAATCGGCTGACGGAGCGATTCTACCGGGTCGACAAGGGACGCTCGCGCTCGATGGGCGGCACCGGCCTCGGCCTCGCCATCGTCAAGCACATCGTCAACCGTCACCGCGGCCACCTCAGCATCGAAAGCACATTGGGCAAGGACACCACCTTCACCGTCCATCTGCCGCTGGTGCCCCAAGCCGGCGCCTAGGCCGGCGACCGGGGCCGGTCGCGCGCAGGCCGGTGTCACAAAAAGTTCATCAAACCGTCACACGAAGGAAACCGGCGGCGCCTAGGGTCGCAGGCGATGGCGGATTCCGATCCGCCGAATGCATATTGGCAGGAGGTTGTCCGTGAACATGTTAGGAAAATCATTCACCCGGGGTCTTCCCCTGGCGCTCGCGGCTGTTGCCGTCGTGGCGTTTGCCGGCACCGCCGAGGCCCGCGACCAGATCCGGATTGTCGGTTCGTCGACGGTTTATCCGTTCTCGACCGTGGTTGCCGAGCATTTCGGCCGGTCCACGAAATTCAAGACCCCGATTGTCGAAAGTACGGGTTCCGGGGGCGGCCTGAAGCTGTTCTGCGCCGGCACTGGCGACCAGCATCCCGACATCACCAACGCGTCGCGCCGCATCAAGGCCTCGGAAGTCAAACTGTGCGCCAAAAACGGCATCACCGACATCATCGAGGTCAAGATCGGTTACGACGGCATTGTTCTTGCCAACTCTAAGAGTGCCGAAATCTTTAAGCTCAGCCGCAAAGACATATATCTGGCGCTGGCCAAGAACATCCCGGGTGCGGACGGCAAGCCGATGCCGAATCCGCACAAGACCTGGAAGGACGTCAATCCGTCGCTGCCGGCGACCAAGATCGAAGTCCTCGGCCCGCCGCCGACGTCCGGCACCCGCGATGCCTTCGTCGAGCTCGCGATGGAAAAGGGCTGCAGCAAGATCGAAGCCGCGGCAAAGCTGAAGAAATCCGACGAGAAAGCTTTCAAAGCGCTTTGCCACACCGTCCGCGAGGACGGCGCCTATATCGAAGCCGGCGAGAACGACAACCTCATCGTGCAGAAGCTGGTCGCGAACCAGAAGGCGCTCGGCATCTTCGGCTACAGCTTCCTCGACCAGAACGCCGACCGCATCCACGGCAGCGTCGTCGAAGACAAGGAGCCGACGTTCGAGAACATCGTTGCCGGCAAGTATCCGGTGTCGCGGCCGCTATTCTTCTACGTCAAGAGGGCACATATCGACAAAGTTCCTGGCATCAAGGAATACATGGCCGAGTTCACCAGCGAGAAGGCCTGGGGCAACAACGGCTACCTCGCCGATAAGGGCCTGATCCCGATGTCGGACTCCGAAAGGGCCGACTGGACCAGGAAAGCCACGACGCTTGCCAATCTCTCCATGTAACCCACGACCCGCCATCGCCTACGCCGTCGGCGGCCGGATGTACGCCCCGGCGGCGAGGCGAAGGCGGATTGCCGTGGAGCGGCTGATCATCGGGTTGCTGGTCGCCGGCTCCACGGTTGCCGTTTTGACGACCATCGGCATCGTTCTGTCGCTGGTGTTCGAGTCGATCCAATTCTTCCGTATTGTCCCTGTCGGCGAGTTTCTTTTCGGACTCCAATGGTCGCCGCAGACTGCCATCCGCGCCGACCAGGTCGGCTCGACCGGCGCCTTCGGGGCGGTGCCGCTTTTGGTCGGCACGTTCCTGATCAGCGCCATCGCGCTCATCGTTTCCGGGCCCATCGGGTTGTTATCGGCGGTCTATCTCGCCGAATATGCGACGCCCAGCTTCCGCAACCTGGTAAAGCCGTCGCTGGAGGTGTTGGCCGGCATCCCGACCGTGGTCTACGGCTTCTTCGCGGCGCTATTCGTGGCACCGCTGCTGCGTCAGGGCGGCGACGCAATCGGGCTCGCGGTGTCGTCGGAAAGCGCGCTCGCCGCCGGCTTGGTGATGGGCGTGATGACCATCCCATTCGTGTCCTCGATCACCGACGACGCCATCACCGCCGTGCCCGCGTCGTTGAAGGAAAGCGCCCTTGGCCTCGGCTCGACCCGTTCGGAAGCTATACGGAACGTCGTCCTGCCGGCGGCGCTGCCGGGCATCGCTGGCGGCATGCTGTTGGCCGCCTCGCGGGTCATCGGCGAGACGATGATCGTCGTCATGGCCGCCGGGCTGACTGCCAACCTGACGCTCAACCCACTGGCCGCGGTGACCACCGTCACCGTGCAAATCGTCACCCTGTTGACCGGCGATCAGGAATTCGACAGCGCCAAGACGTTGTCGGCGTTCGCTCTTGGCCTGCTTTTGTTCATGGTCACGCTGGTCTTGAACGTTTTGGCGCTGCGCATCGTCAAGAAATACCGGGAACAATATGAATAACGGGAGCGAGAAAAGTCGACGCTTCGTGGCCAGGCTCGCCGAGCGTAATCGCGCCGAGCGGCGCTTTCGCCTGTTTGCCCAGGTATCGGTGTACGTCGGTCTGGTATTCCTGGCGGTGCTGTTCGCGTCGATCATCGTGGCCGGCGCCGGCACCTTCAAGAAGACCGCGATCCGACTCGACGTGACCGTCGCGATGCCGGCGGCGGGCGCCGACCGGCGCGCCGACATCGATGCCGGCGGCCTGATCAAGGAAACCCTTTGGCGGGCCTTCCCCGACGTAACCTCCAGGCGCGACCGGCGCGAGCTTTACGGGCTGTTCAGCGTCGGTGCGTCCTACGAGCTGCGCGGCCGTATCCTTGCCGACCCGGCGACGGTGGGCCGCACGGTCCCGGTGTGGCTGACCGCTTCCGACGAGGTTGCCCTGGTGGTCCAGGGCAAGGTGTCGCGAGACGCCCCCGTCGAGGTCCGGCGCCTCACCAGCAGGCAGCTCGATTGGCTGGAAGTCCTGGAGCAGCAGGGCCGGGTGGAGATGCGGTTCAACGATATCTTCTTCACCTCGGGCGACTCGCGCGAGCCGGAGCTGGCCGGGATCGCCGGCGCCACGCTCGGCTCGCTGATGAGCGTGATGGTCTGCCTAGCACTCGCCTTTCCGCTCGGCGTTATGGCCGCGGTCTATCTCGAGGAGTTCGCACCCCGCAACCGGTGGACAGAATTCGTCGAGATCAACATCAACAACCTGGCCGCGGTGCCGTCGATCGTGTTCGGCCTTCTAGGGCTGGCCGTGTTCCTCAACGTCTTCCACATGCCGCGCTCAGCGCCGCTGGTCGGCGGCGTGGTGCTGGCGCTTATGACGTTGCCGACCATCATCATCGCCGGACGCGCGGCGGTGAAAGCCGTACCGCCGTCGATCCGCGAGGCGGCGCTTGCGCTCGGCGCCAGCCGCGTGCAGATGGCCTTCCATCACGTGCTGCCGCTGGCCATGCCGGGCGTGCTGACGGGCACCATCATCGGCACCGCCCGGGCACTGGGCGAGACGGCGCCGCTGTTGATGATCGGCATGGTGGCTTTCGTCGTCGACATCCCGCACAGCATCCTGCAGCCGGCGACCGCGCTGCCGGTGCAGGTGTTCCTGTGGGCCGACAGCCCCGAGCGCGCATTCGAGGAACGCGCCGCGGCGGCAATCATCGTGCTGCTAGCGTTCACGTGTTTGATGAACTTGGCCGCCGTAATCCTACGCAAGAAATTCGAGGTTCGATGGTAAGGGGAGAACCATGGTAACATTCGCCGCCACGCCGCAAGCCGAAGAAATCAGAATGGGCGCAAACGTCCACGTGCTCGAACGCCCAGCCGTCAAGACCCCGCCGCAAACCAAGATGGCGACCGACGAACTGACGGTTTTCTATGGCGACAAGCCGGCGCTCATGGACGTGAATCTGGAAATCCCCGCCAACCATGTGACGGCGTTGATCGGGCCGTCCGGATGCGGCAAGTCCACCTTCATCCGTTGCCTGAACCGCATGAATGACCTGATCGACTCTTGCCGGATCGAGGGACGCGTCACCCTGGACGACGACGACATCTACGCCGAGGACCGGGATGTGGTGTGGTTGCGCACCCGAATCGGCATGGTGTTCCAGAAGCCCAACCCGTTCCCGAAGTCGGTCTACGAGAACGTCGCCTACGGTCCGCGCATCCACGGCCTCGCCCGGAACGCCGAGGAGCTCGACGCGATCGTGCTCCGTTGCCTCGACCGCGCCGGCCTCTACGACGAGGTGCGCGACCGGCTCGGGGCGCCGGGTACCAGCCTTTCCGGTGGCCAGCAGCAACGGTTGTGCATCGCCCGCGCGCTGGCGGTCGAGCCCGACGTGATCCTGATGGACGAGCCGTGCTCGGCCCTCGACCCCATCGCCACCGCGAAGATCGAGGACCTGATCGCTCAGCTGAGCGAACAGTTGACCATCATCATCGTCACCCATTCCATGCAACAGGCGGCGCGGGTGTCGCAGAAGACGGCGTTTTTCCATTTGGGCCAGTTGGTCGAAAAGGGGGATACTAAGCAGATATTCACCAACCCCCAGGACGAACGGACCCGCGACTATGTCATGGGGCGAATCGGCTAGGAGCCTTGTTGGCGTTACAAACGGTAGATGCCGCCCCTAATCCTCATCGTCGAAGACGAAGCCCCGCAGGCCGAGATGCTCTGCTACAACCTGGAGAAGGAGGGCTTCCGCACCATCGTCGCCGTCAGCGGCGAGGAGGCGCTGACGCGCGCCGAGATGGAGGCCCCCGATCTGGTGATCGTCGACTGGATGCTGCCGGAACGCTCCGGCATCGACGTCTGCCGCCAGCTGCGCGCCCGCGTCGACACCAAGCAGTTGCCGATCATCATGCTGACCGCCCGCGGCGAGGAAGGCGACCGCATCCTCGGCCTCGACGCCGGCGCCGACGACTACGTGGTCAAGCCCTATAGCCCGCGCGAGATGGTCGCCCGCGTCAAGGCGCTGTTGCGGCGCAGCGATCTCCGCACCCTCGGCAAGACCCTGGAATACGGCGGCATCGTCATGGACCTGGAAGGCCACAAGGTGACCCGCGACGGCGTCGTGGTGCCGCTGGGGCCGACCCAGTTCCAGTTGCTGAAGGTGCTGATCGAGCATCCGGGCCGCGTGTTCTCCCGCGACCGCCTGCTCGGCCAGGTGTGGGGGACCGACATCTTCGTCGAGCCGCGTACGGTCGACGTGCACATCCGCCGCCTGCGCAAGGCGCTGAATGCCGCCGGCGGCCGCGACGTCGTGCGCACGGTGCGCGGCGCCGGCTACGCCCTCGACACTGGCGGGACCTGAGAAATTCGGCCCGGCCGGAAGCCGGCGGCCCGACCCGTCGGCTACTGAATCACCTCGTCCCGCTGCACGCCCCACAACTCGACACGGCGCAGCCAGCCCTCGTGGCCGCCGACATCGACCCGGCACCAGCCGTTGAGGTCCGGACACGCCAGCAGCCGCCCGACCACGCCGGGCTCGATGCGCGCCACCGGCTCGCTGTTGGGGTCGCTCTTGCGGTGGATGGTGCGTACCTCGTCGGTGGCGATGAAGGTGCGCCTCGGCGCCACCATGCTCTGGTGGACCCAGCCCTGGGTTCCCTGCCAATCCCTTATTTTCCGCCAGGTGCCGTACTCGGCGATGATCTCGACCGGCAGGTGCTGGCGCTGATAGACCCAGTCGACCGGGTACTGGACGCCGGGACCGGTGCGCAAGTTCACCTCGCCGGCGCGCAAGGATACGAAGCGAGGCAACGGCAGGCCGCTCGACTTGCTGGCGGCGATCGCCGCCGGCGCCGCGAGCATCGCCCACACCGCCAAAACCCACAGGAAATCGGCTCGTCGAGGACGCACCATCGCCACCTTCGTCTGCGGCCGAAAAATCTCGGAATCGGCCGTCATTATAGGGCGCCGGCGGCGGCTCCGGTCAAGCCGGAGCGGCCGGCCGCCGGGCCCTTGGATGTCGCCATTGGGCGCTGGACAACCGGGGCGGGGATTGCTAGGCCTGACCGAGGAATACGCCTTCAAGGGCGCTTTCGGAGGGGATGGGATGCCCAAGAAAAAGCCGCTGGTGGTGGTTACCCGCAAGCTCCCGGACGTCATCGAAACGCGCATGATGGAATTGTTCGACGTGCGGCTCAACGTCGACGACCACCCGATGTCCGCCGACGAGTTGGTGGAAGTGGTGAAGACGGCGGAGGTCCTGGTGCCGACCGTCACCGACGCCATCGACGGCAAGCTCATCGCGGCGGCCGGCAACCAGTTGAAACTGATCGCCAATTACGGCACCGGCGTCGACCACATCGACCTCGCGGCGGCGCGCAAGAAAAACATCATCGTCACCAACACCCCGGACGTGCTGACCCAGGATACCGCCGACATGACCATGGCGTTGATCCTCGCCGTGCCGCGCCGGCTGGTCGAGGGCGAGCGGGTCATGCGCAAGGGCAACTGGACCGGCTGGTCGCCGACCTGGATGCTCGGGCATCGCATCTCCGGGAAAAGGCTCGGCATCATCGGCATGGGCCGCATCGGCCAGGCGGTGGCCAGGCGCGCCCGCGGCTTCGGCCTTTCCATCCACTACCACAACCGCAACTGGGTACACGAGGACATCGAGCACGAGCTCGAGGCCACCTATTGGGAGAGCCTCGACCAGATGCTGGCGCACATGGATTTCGTTTCCGTCAACTGCCCGCACACGCCGGCGACCTATCACCTGCTGTCGGCCAGGCGGCTCAAGCTGCTGCAGCCGCACGCGGTGGTCGTCAACACGGCGCGTGGCGAGGTAATCGACGAGGCGGCGCTGACGCGGCTGCTGGCGGCGGGCGAGATCGCCGGCGCCGGGCTCGACGTGTTCGAGCACGAGCCGGCCGTCAATCCGAAGCTGTTGGCGCTCGACAACGTTGTGTTGCTGCCGCACATGAGCTCCGCCACCTTCGAGGGGCGCATCGCCATGGGCGAAAAGGTGCTGGTCAACATCAAGACCTTCGTCGACGAGCACACGCCGCCGGACCGGGTGCTGGTCGAGGCGTTCTGAGGCGCGCCCGACACAGGCGATCGCCGCCGGCGGCGCCCTATCGAACGCAACCCGATACGACTATGTAAACAGGGCCTAGTCCATAATGCGCTCAGATTTTCTTATTTCGTCATTCCCACGCAAGCGGGAATCCAGCGGTTTTTCAATAGCCTGGACGCCCGCTTTCGCGGGCGTGACGATTCCATTTAAACGCATCCCGCTCTAGCAACCGATGACCGCGAGGCCGATCGCCCGACCGATTCCCTATTGCGACCCGGTGGCTGCGTTCCGGGCGTTTGCCGCCGAGCCCGGCGCGGCGTTGTTCGACAGCGCCGCCGAGGCCGGCGGACGGGGCCGTTACGCCTACATCGCCGCCGAGCCGTTCCGCACCATCGCCGCCGAGGGCGGGCAAACGCTGGTCGACGGCCGGCCGGCCGCCGGCGACCCGTTCCAGGCGCTGGAGCGGGAACTCAAACGCTTCCCGGCGGCGACCCTGCCCGGGCTGCCGCCGTTCCAGGGCGGCGCCACCGGCTATCTCGGCTACGAGCTTGGCGGCCACCTGGAAAGGCTGCCGCCGCCCCGCGCCGCCGGCGCCGGCCTTCCCGACATGGCGGTCGGGCTTTACGACACCATCGCCGCCTTCGACGTGCCCGGCCGCCAGGCGTGGGTGATCGCCGTCGACGCCGCGGCCGCCGATGCGGCTCTGGCGCGGACGACGCCGGCCCGCCGCGCCGCCCGCATGGCGGCCCGCATCGCCGCCCGCATCGCCGAGCGCCCGGCGATGCCGCCGGTGGAATGGTCGCCGGCGGGCGCCTGGACGGCGGAGCTGGCGCAGCCCGATTACCAGGCGATGGTCGCCAAGGCCATCGCCTACATCCATGCCGGCGACATCTTCCAGGCCAATCTGTCGCAACGGCTGCTGGGCACGATGCCGGCCGGGCTGGATGCGTTCATGTTGTATCGGCGCCTGCGCGCGCTCTCGCCGGCGCCGTTCGCCGCCTACATCGCGCTTGGCGGCGGCCGGGCCGTCGCCTCGGCGTCGCCGGAGCGGTTCCTCAGCCTGGATCCGCAGGGCCGGGTGGCGACGCGGCCGATCAAGGGCACGCGCCCGCGCGGCCGCACCACGGACGAGGACGCCGCGCTCGCCAAGGCGCTTGTGGAAAGCGAGAAAGATCGCGCCGAG
Source organism: Rhodospirillales bacterium (assembly GCA_036393575.1). Lineage (GTDB taxonomy): Bacteria > Pseudomonadota > Alphaproteobacteria > Rhodospirillales > Casp-alpha2 > JACPJY01. The sequence goes on from DASWGT010000010.1 coordinate 14,528, forward strand.
AACCTGATGATCGTCGATCTGCTGCGCAACGACCTCAGCCGGGTGTGCCGGCTCGGCAGCGTCGAGGTCAGCGAGCTCAACCGGCTGGAAAGCTTCGCCAACGTTCACCACCTGGTTTCCGAAGTGCGGGGCACGCTGTTCCCGAATCTTGGCGCCGTCGACCTGCTGCGCGCCACCTTCCCCGGCGGCTCGATCACCGGCGCGCCCAAAATTCGCGCCATGGAGATCATCAACGAACTGGAGCCGGCGCGACGCGGCGTCTATTGCGGCACCATCCTATGGGTCGGATTCGACGGCGCCATGGATTCCAACATCGTCATCCGCACCCTCGTCGTCGACGGCTCGGCGATCGTGGCGCAAGCCGGCGGCGGCATCGTCGCCGATTCGGATCCGGAAGCCGAGTACCGCGAGACCATGGACAAGGCGTGGCCGTTGCTGAAGAGCCTCGACCCGGGCGAGGCCAGAAATGAGCGCGCGCAGTGAAGGTCTATCTCAACACCATGCTGCTGGCCGACACCGAGGCCCGCATCGACCCGGTCGACCGCGGCCTCACCCTCGGCGACGGCCTGTACGAGACCATCGCCGTCCGGGGCGGCCGGCCGGCCCGCGTGCCTGCCCACCTCGCCCGGCTGCGCCGGGGCGCCGCTGTCGTCGGCCTCGAGGTGCCGAAGGATGACGAGGCGCTGACGGCGGTGCTCGCCGAGGTGACGCGCGCCAACGGCATCGACGAAGGGGTGCTGCGCCTCACGCTCACCCGCGGCCCGGCGCCGCCGGGGCTCAAGCCGCCGGCTACGGCCAATCCGACGCTGCTGATCGTCGGGCGTTCCGAGAAGCTGGCGCCGGCGCCGCCGGCGACGGCAATCATTGCCACCGTCACCCGCCGCAACGAGCATTCGCCGCTCTCCCGCATCAAGACCACCAACTGCCTCGACGCCGTGCTGGCGCTTCGCGAGGCGCTGGAGAGCGGCGCCGACGACGCGCTGCTGCTCAACGGCGCCGGCAACCTGGCGGAGGCGACCACCGCCAACCTGTTCGCGGTGATCGACGGCAAACTGGCGACGCCGCCGGTCGCCGACGGCGCGCTCGCCGGCGTCATGCGCGCCGACGTCATCGAGGGCCTCGATGCCGAGGAACGCAGCATCGCGCCCAAGGACTTGGCGAACGCGTCGGAGGCGTTCCTGACCTCGAGCCTGCGCGTCCGGCCGCTGGTCGCCGTCGACGGCCGCGCCATCGGCAACGGCCGGCCGGGGCCGGTCACCGGGCGGGCGCAGCGGATCGTGTGAACGAATTTCCTAGACCGAAATCCGTACATTTGTCTTTATGCTGTCATTCCCGCGAAAGCGGGAATCCAGTTATTTTTCAACATCCTGGACGCCCGCTTGCGCGGGCGTGATGATGCCAACTGAACGGATTTCGGTCTAACTCTTATGGTACCTACGTCCGAAACGTCTTGACATCGAGGTGCCGATGTTCTATATATGTTCTTTACCTCGCCGTTCCGAGTGATGGCGCGGCAGGGGCGCTCTTGGACATCGTGAATAGGATTTTCACCGGCGCCGGGGCGCGGGTGCGGCCATGGTGCCGCCCGTGCCGGCAACGGCAGTTGGCTGCCGATTCTCAAGAGGTTACGGCCGGAAATGACGATAAATGACGAGAAATGACGATAAAATGGAAAATTTCCGGGACGTGAATCGTGGCGGATCAAGGGGTTGGGCGAAAAACGGCGGCCGGAAATGACGAGTTTCGGACGAGATTCTGACGATTTCCGGACGATTTCCGGACGAGTTTCGGACGAGATTCTGACGAGTTCCGGACGAGTTGGCGACCAGCCCCGGCGGGCCGTCGCGCGCATCGCGCCTTAGATGAAAATGACGGCGCCGTCCTTCGAGGCGTCGTTGAGGAAGCTGACGACGCCGCCCTCGACGACCGGCACGTCGTCGCGAAGCGGCTTGCCCTCCAGCCCCATCGCCCGCAGCCCCATCTCGCAGACCATGAACTTGACTCCGAACTGCACGCACGACGCCAGCAGCTCCTCGAAGGTGGCGACGCCCGCCTTGGCGTAGCCGTCGTCGCGCTTGCCGCCGGTGCCCTTGTTCGCCCCGGGGCCCTCGCTCAACGGCAGCTTGCGCCATGCCGGCTTGCCGTCGGCGCCGGCGCGCCCGAGCGCCTTGCACGCGCCCATGGTGAAGAACAACGTCACCGGCCTGCCGATGGCGGCGGCCGCGGCCGCCAGCACCAGCGCGTAGTGGACGCGGTCGTAGGCGCCGGAATAGACGATGACGGAAAGCTTGTCGGGAGGGGTGGCGGCGGCCATCGGTTCGCCCGTGCCCTCAAGCGGCGTGCCGCGACAGGTCGGCGATGGAAGGCGCCTCGCCGCACAGCGGGCAACCGGGATCGGCCTTGACCTTGATCTTGCGGAAGGTGGCGCCGAGCCCGTCGCAGACGATCAGCGAGCCCGACAGGCTGTCGCCGATGCCGAGCAGCTCCTTCAGCACCTCGGTCGCCTGCAGCGAGCCGACCATGCCGCACAGCGCACCCAGCACGCCGGCTTCGGCGCAGGTCGGGATCTGGCCCTCCGGCGGCGCCTCGCGGAAGATGCAGCGGTAGCACGGCCCATGGTTGCCCCGCTCGTCGGCCAAGTGCGCCTTGAAGGTGTAGACTTGCGCGTCGAAGCGCAGGATCGCCGCCGACACCAATGTCTTGCGCGCAAGATAGCAGGCGTCGTTGACCAGGAACCGCGTCGCGAAGTTGTCGGAGCCGTCGGCGACCACGTCGTAGCCCGCGATCAAGTCGAGCGCGTTCTCCGGCTCGATCCGCGTTTGGTGCGTCCTGACCGTGACGTCCGGGTTGATGCCGGCGAGGGTCTTTTTGGCGCTCTCCACCTTCGGCATGCCGATGGCGGCGGTCGAATGCACGATCTGGCGCTGCAGGTTCGACAGATCGACCACGTCGTCGTCGACGACGCCGAGGGTGCCGACTCCGGCGGCGGCGAGATACATCAGCAGCGGCGAGCCGAGGCCGCCGGCGCCGATCACCAGCACGCGCGATTTCAAGAGCTTCGCCTGGCCTTCGCCGCCGACCTCCTGGAGCAGGATATGGCGGGCATAGCGGTTGATCTGCGCCTCGGTGAAGGTCATTTCGGTTTCGTCTCCGCATTTAATCCGTCGAACAGCGCCGTCGACAGATAGCGGTCGGCGAAATCGGGCAGGATGACGACGATGGTCTTGCCCGCCATGCCCGGCCGGCCGCCGACCTCGATCGCGGCGGCGAGCGCGGCGCCGGACGAGATGCCGACGGCGATGCCCTCCAGCTTGGCGACCTTGCGCGCCACCGCGAACGCGGTCTCGTTGCTGATCCGGAGCACCTCGTCGATGGCGCTGGTGTCGAGGATCTTCGGCACGAACCCGGCGCCGATGCCCTGGATCTTGTGCGGGCCCGGCATGCCGCCCGACAGCACCGGGCTGTCCTCGGGCTCGACCGCGACCACGCGCAGCGTCTTCTTTCGCGGCTTCAAGACCTGGGCGCAGCCGGTGAGCGTGCCGCCGGTGCCGACGCCCGAGACGATGACGTCGACGGCGCCGTCGGTGTCGCGCCAGATCTCCTCGGCGGTGGTGCGGCGGTGGATGTCCGGATTGGCCGGGTTCTCGAACTGCTGCAGCATGATGGCGCCCGGCGTCGCCTTGACGATCTGGCGCGCCCGCTCGATGGCGCCGTTCATGCCCAGCGCCGCCGGCGTCAGCTCCAGTTCGGCGCCGAGCAGCAGCAGGATCTTGCGGCGCTCCACCGACATGCTCTCCGGCATCGTCAGGATCAGCCGGTAGCCCTTGGCCGCGCAAACGAACGCCAGCGCGATGCCGGTATTGCCCGACGTCGGCTCGACCAGCGTCGCGCCGGGGCCGATGCGGCCGTCCTTCTCCGCCGCCTCGACCATGGCATGGCCGATGCGGTCCTTGACCGAGCCCAACGGGTTGAAGAACTCGCACTTGCCGAGGATGTCGGCTTTCACCCCTTCGTCGCGGGCGAGAGTGGCGAGCCGGACCAGCGGCGTGGCGCCGATGGTCTCGACGATGCTGTCGTAGATGCGGCCGCGGAATTCCGGCCGGGCGGCGCTCTTCGGCGTTTCGTTCATGGCTCGGCCGTTTCCGTCAAATGGTGAAGTCCAGGTTCTGGCGGCCTTCGCTCTTGATGCCGGTCTCGTTGGCGCGGTTGCACAGGTCGTCGACGGTGAGCTTGTCGAGGCGCCGCATCAGGTCGCCGTGCAGTTCCTGCCACACCGGCCGCACCACCTTGTGGCCGAGTTCGGAGCCGGGCGTCGACTCGATCAGGTCGTTGGCGGATTCCATGTCGCGCACCACGCGCACGATGTCGCCGATGGAAATGCGCCGGCGCTCCCTGGCTAGGCGGTAGCCGCCGCGCGGGCCGCGCACGCCAACCAGGATTCCCTCGCGCACCAGGGTCTGCAGAGCCTGCTCCAGATAGCGGCGCGGGATGCCCTGGCGGCGGGTGATCTCGCGGCTCTGCACCGGCTCGGGCCCGGCGTGGTAGGCGATGTCGAGCACCGCCTCGATGGCGAACAGCATCTTTTTCGATAGTCTCAGCATCTTCGTCCCGCCCCTGTCGTCGCCTAGCGGCCGCCGGTGCCGGTCGAGCCGAAGCCGCCGGCGCCGCGCGTCGTCTCCTCGAGTGTGTCCGCCTCGCGCCAACGCGCCCGGCTGACCGGCGCGATCACCAGCTGGGCGACGCGCATGCCGCGGCTGATCTTGAACGGCGCCGCGCCGTGGTTGATTAAGAGCACGCCGATCTCGCCGCGGTAGTCGGCATCGATGGTGCCGGGGCTGTTCAACAGCGTCACCCCGTGCTCCGCGGCGAGGCCCGAGCGTGGCCGCACCTGGGCCTCGTAGCCTTGCGGCAGGGCGATGGCGATGCCCGTCGGCACCAGCACGCGCTGGCCGGGCATGAGCGTCACCGGCTCGCCGACCGCCGCCAGCAGATCCGCGCCGGCGCTCGCCGCGGTGGCCGGCGCCGGCAGCGGCAGCCCGGCGCCGTGCGGCAGGCGCTGGATGGTCACCGGTACCTCTTCCATCCGCCCGGCCTCACGACGCCCTGAGCGCCGCGGCGACGCGCGCCGCCAGCCGCTCGGCGACCGCCGTCTTGGAAAGCCGCGGCCAGTCCTCGACGCCGTCCGCGGTGACCAGATGCACGGTGTTGGAATCGCCCGCCAGGACGCCGGTCTCCGGCGACACGTCGTTGGCGACCATCCAGTCGCAGCCCTTGGCGGCGCGCTTGGCGACGGCGTTGGCGACCACCCGCTCGGTCTCGGCGGCGAAGCCGATCACCAGCCTGGGCCGGCGGTTGCCGGGGGCGCTCAAGGCGGCGAGCACGTCCGGGTTCTCGACCAGCTTCAGCCGCGGCGGATTTGCCTTGCCCGCCTTCTTGATCTTCTCCTTAGCCACGGTTTCCGCCCGCCAGTCGGCGACGGCGGCGGCGCACACGGCGACGTCCACCGGCAACACCCCCTTGCAAGCCTTCAGCATGTCGCGGGCGGACTCGACCCTGACCACCTGCACGCCGGGCGGGTCGGGCTGGTGGCTTGGCCCCGACACCAGGGTCGTTTGCGAGCCGAGCCGGGCCAACGCGCCGGCGATGGCGTGGCCCTGCTTTCCCGACGAGCGGTTGGCGATATAGCGCACCGGGTCGATGGCCTCATAGGTCGGTCCCGACGTGACCAGCGCCCTGGTGCCGCTGAGCGGCAGGCTGCGGCCGGCGGCGGCGCTCCTCACCGCGCCTTGCGCGCGGCCTTGGCGAAGGAACTTGTCCACGGCGGCGACGATCGCGTCGGGCTCCGCCATCCGACCCATGCCCCATTCGCCGCACGCCATGTCGCCCTCTTCGGGGCCGATGAAGCCGACGCCGCGTTCGACGAGCGTCTTTATATTGTGTTGGGTCGCCGGGTTATCCCACATGCGGACGTTCATCGCCGGCGCCGCCAGGATCGGCTTGTCGGTGGCGAGTAGCGCCGTGGTCGCCAGGTCGTCGGCGAGGCCGGCCGCCATCTTGGCCAGGATATGGGCGGTCGCCGGCGCCACCAGCACCACGTCGGCCTCGCGGCTGAGGCGGATATGGCCCATCTCGCTCTCGTCGGTGAGCGAGAACAGCTTGTCGTAGACCTTGTCCTCGCTGACGGCGGCAAGCGCCAGCGGCGTCACGAACTCGGCGCCGCCGGCGGTCAGCAGGCAGCGCACGCGGGCGCCCTTTTCCTTCAGCCGGCGCACCAGCTCGGGCGTCTTGTAGGCGGCGATGCCGCCCGACACGACCAGCAGAATGCGTTTACCGTCGAGCATGATGGGATTTTCCGGGATTTAACGAAAAACTAGTGTGATTACCGTAACGCCCGGCCGGCGCCCACGCAAGCCCCGAAACGCCGCCGCCGGAAAGGGCGCGGAGCGGCGGCGTTCCGGCCTAGATCCGCCAGGCCGAATGTAGGGCCGCGATGCCGCCCGTGAGATTCCGCACCTTGATTTGGCCGAGCCCGGCCTTGGCGATCAACTTGGCAAACGCGTCCTGGGGCGGGAACTGGCGGATGCTTTCCGCCAGGTACTGGTACGCCTCGCGGTCGTCGGCGACGCGCGCGCCGAGTTCCGGCAGCACCTTGAACGACCAGGCGTCGTAAAGCTTGTCGAGCACCGGCAGCGCCACCCGGCTGAACTCCAGGCATAGGAACCGCCCGCCCGGCTTCAGCACCCGGCGGGCCTCGGTGAGCGCGCGCTCGATGCGCGTCACGTTGCGCAGGCAGAACGCGGTGGTATAGGCGTCGGTCGCGGCGTCGGCGATCGGCAGGTCCTCGGCGTCGCCGGTGATCCAGGTGATGCTGTCGGCGATGCCGCGGTCGACGGCGCGGGCGTGGCCGTGGGCGAGCATCTCCTGGTTGACGTCGACGACGGTGACCGGACCGCCGCCGCGCTCCAGGAACCGGAACGCGATGTCGCCGGTGCCGCCGCCGACATCGAGCAACGTCATCCCGGGCCGCGGTCCCAGCCAGTCCATCATCGCCGACTTCCAAAGGCGATGGATGCCGAGGCTCATCAGGTCGTTCATCAGGTCATAGTTGGGGGCAACCGAGTCGAAGACGTCGCGCACCAGCAACCCCTTGTCGGCCTCGCGGACCCGCCTGAAGCCGAAATGGGTAGTGGCGCGCGCGTGGTCCTTACGGTCGCCCGGACTCGCGACCGGATGGTGGCCTGGGTGCTTGGACATCGCCCGCAACATAGCCTAAGCTTCGCGCTGCCGCCATCGCATGCGCCGCGGACAGGATCGTGGCGACGCCGTCATTCAAATCAATCCGATAGCGGGATTTTCCCAACCGTCACATTAAGCCATAGGCGATGCCTGAGCTTCCGGAAGTCGAAACAGTGCGCCGCGGCCTCGCCCGCGCCCTCGAAGGCCGGTGCCTGACCGGAGTCGAGAACCGGCGCGCCGACCTGCGCTTCCCGCTACCGCCGCGGTTCCGGCAGCGGCTTTCCGGGCGCACCGTCGAGACCATCGGCCGGCGAGGTAAGTTCCTGCTGATCAGGCTGTCGGGCGGGCTGACCCTGATCGCGCACCTCGGCATGTCGGGGCGGTTCCGGGTGTTCGACGGGCCGCTGCCGCCACTCGAGCCCCACGATCATGTGGTGTTCGAAACCGACGCCGGCGCCACCGTGCGCTTCCACGATCCGCGCCGGTTCGGGTTCATGGACCTCATCGACACCGCCAACGCCGTTCGCCATCCGATGCTCGCCAGGCTAGGGCCGGAGCCCTTGGGCGAAGGGTTCTCCGGCGGCGTGCTGGCGCCGTTGTTGAAGGGCCGCCGGGCGCCGATCAAGGCGGCGCTGCTCGATCAATCGGTGGTTGCCGGATTGGGCAACATCTATGCCTGCGAGGCGTTGTTCCGGGCCGGCATCTCGCCGAAACGCACGGCGGCCACCGTCCAGGGCGGCCGCGCCGACAGATTGGCCAGCGCGATCAAGGAAGTGCTGGCGGATGCCATCGCCGCCGGCGGCTCGTCGCTGCGCGACCACCGCCAGACCTCGGGTGAGCTCGGCTACTTCCAGACCGTGTTTGCCGTTTACGACCGGGAAGGCCGGCCTTGCCCCGGCTGCACCTGCGATCCGGTTGCGACCGGCGGCGTCAGGCGGATCGCCCAATCCGGTCGCTCGACATTCTATTGTGCGCGAAAACAACGCTGATGCTATAAGCGGGGTCATGGGACGCCGGATACTTTTGGCCTCGGCCGTTGCCGTGCTGCTGCTGGGCGGCGCGCCCGTAATCGGTCATGCCCAGGGCGCAACCCATTTCCTTGCCGCCATCGAGGACTTGCCGCTGATGCCTGGCCTGACCGAGGACGCGAACGCGGGCGTCAACTTCGACTCACCGGCGGGGCGCATCGCCGAGGCAGTTGCGTTCGGCAACGTCTCCGAAAGACAGGTGCTCGATTTTTATGCAGCGGCGCTGCCGCAACTCGGCTGGCGCCAGGACGGCGACGCCGAATTCAGCCGCGAGCGCGAGATCCTGAAGCTGGAATTTCCGGCGCGGCCGAAGGCGGACTCACCGTTGACGGTGCGTTTCGCGCTTAAGCCGGCGGGCGAGTGAAAGCCGGGCCGGCCGCGAAAACGACGTCTCTAAACGAGCCACCTTGGACGGCCTTCGTGAAACGCCGGGGGTGGCCTTGACGGTCCCCGCCGGCCCCTATATAAGCGGGGCCTTCCATTGCAGACGTCCAAGTAAATAAAGGGTTTTTACCATGGCTCAAATCCAGTCGGCGAAGAAGCGCATCCGCCAGACCAAGCGTCGGACCGACGTCAACCGCCGCCGCGTCAACACCATCCGCAGCCACCTTCAGAAGGTGGAGGCGGCGATCGCGTCCGGAGACAAATCGAAAGCCGCCGCCGCATTGCGCGAAGCGCAGCCGCATGTCATGCGTGGAATCAAGTACAAGGTCATGCACCGCAACACGGTGGCCCGTAAGATGTCGCGGCTGTCCAAGAGAATCAAAGCGATGGCGGCCTGATCGTACGCAACGCGTTCGCGCAATCGCCAGCCGCGCGCCCGGAAGGGTTCGCGGCTTTTTATTTTTTTCGAGTCGGAAAAAATTATTAGTATCCAAAGTCAACAATTTTATTTGCGATTTTTTGCCTCGAGTCGCTTACGAACCGGTTGCCAGACGCCGGAGGTCGCCGTAATATTCGGTTCTCGTCGGCGCGGCGAAAATAGAGTCCCTCATAAATGGGTAATCCACAAATCATCCGTTCGGTATTTTGAATAGGTTTGTCGATACTTTACTCATAGTTGAAGTTTCAAATATAAATTCGGGCCTGCGGAGCGTCGTTGAAATAATAAAATTTTAACGTGGAGAAAATCGGGGAGAATTCTCCACCGGCATTTTTGCGCCACGTCTTAGATTTTTTTGCGAAGCCAATACCGATTTTAAAAACGCAAATTTGTTCTCAAAGGGGGGCGTTCAGAAGCTGCGAGGTCTTTGATCCGGAATTCGACGCGGACGATCGGGTCGAAAACGGGCCACTCCACTCCGCCCGTTCGTCGATCCTGGTTCGGCGGTGTTACCCACAACCATTCGACCGCGCTTCCGGATTTACCTTTGCGGCTAGTGAAAGTGTTGGTCGGTGACCGACGCTCCCCTCTTTAAGAGCGTCCGTGACGGCAGGGTTCGCCAGCACGGGGGGCGAATCGGGGTTTCGCGGCAACGCGAAGCGTAGGCTGATAATCGCGGGCCTATGAGGGGCTGGTTGGGGCAATGACCACGGACGAAACCGCTCGGGGCAGCGATTCCAAGAAAAACCTGAATGCCCAGTGGGCGGCGGTTTGCGGACTTCTCAGGGCCGAGATCGGGGAGGCCGCGTACCAGAGTTGGCTCAAGCCGATGACGGTGCGCGAGATCCAGGCGGGCGAGATCAAGATTTCGGTGCCGACGCGCTTCATGCGTGACTGGATCGTCGCCCATTACCTGGACCGCCTGACCGAGCTATGGGGCAAGGAAAATCCCGCGGTCAAGGCCATCGACATCGCCATCCAGTCGGAGCGGGACGTGCTGACGCCGCCGCCCGGCAAGAGGCACGCCGGCGACGAGGCAAGCGCCCGCTTGGGCTCCCACAGTGCCAAGTATTCCAGCGACTTGAGCGCGCCTCTGGACCGCCGCTGCACCTTCGAGCAGTTCGTCGTCGGCAAGCCCAACGAATTCGCCTACGCCGCTTCCCGGCGCGTTGCCGAGGCCGCCAAGTCGCCGTTCAACCCGCTGTTCCTGTACGGCGGGGTCGGGCTCGGCAAGACGCATCTGATGCACGCCATCGCCTGGCACATCCGCGAACGCACGCCGAAGCGCACGGTCATTTACCTTTCGGCCGAGAAGTTCATGTACCGGTTTATCCGCGCGCTGCGCGAACAGAACACCGTTGATTTCAAGGACCAGTTCCGCTCGGTCGACGTGCTGATGATCGACGACGTCCAATTCATCAGCGGCAAGGATTCGACCCAGGAAGAATTCTTCCATACTTTCAATTCGTTGGTCGACCAGGGCCGACAGATCGTGATCTCGGCGGACAAGTCTCCCTCGGACCTCGAGGGCATGGAGGAGCGGCTGATCTCGCGCCTCAACTGCGGGCTGGTTGCCGACATCCACGCCACCACCTACGAGCTGCGCCTCGGCATCCTGCAGTCGAAGGCCGAACAACTGGCGGTCAAGATGCCGCAGAAGGTGCTCGAATTTCTCGCCCACAAGATCACCGCCAACGTCCGCGAGCTGGAAGGCGGCCTCAACCGGGTGGTCGCCCACGCCCAGCTGGTGGGCAGCGACATCACGCTCGAAACCACCCAGGAGGTCCTCCACGACCTGTTGCGCGCCAACGACCGTCGGGTCACCATCGAGGAAATCCAGAAGCGCGTCGCGGCGCATTTCAACATCCGCGTCTCCGACATGCATTCGGCGCGCCGTGCCCGCTCCGTCGCCCGGCCCCGGCAGGTGGCGATGTATCTGGCGAAGCAGTTGACGGCGCGCTCGCTGCCCGAGATCGGCCGCAAGTTCGGCGGCCGCGACCACACCACCGTGATGCACGCGGTGAAGAAGGTCGAGGAGTTGAGCGAGCACGATTCCTCGTTCGCCGAGGACGTGGAACTGTTGCGTCGCATGCTTGAGGGTTGAGCCCCAGGGTCGTCCCCCCTGGTCGTACCCCGGGTCGTCCCGCGGGCTTTCCCGGACGCCTCCTGAAACCCGCGATTTCCGCCCCTTTCCAGGCCCCGTTCCGAGGCCTAAAAAGGTTACGATCGGGGGCTCCTGTGATATAATGATTATTCCCCCGTGGGGCCGTTCTCCGGCCCTGGCCCGGTCGTCTCCGGCAGCCGCCGGAACGGCCGCGGAATATAATACTAAGGGCTTGAAATATCACCATGAAACTGACCATCGAGCGGGCCGCTTTATTGAGGGCCTTGGGGCATGTGCAAAGCGTCGTCGAACGCCGCAACACGATTCCGATTCTCTCCAATTTGAAGCTCGACGCTGCCGACGGGCGGCTGGCGCTGAACGCTACCGACATGGACCTCGACATCGTCGAGACCGTGGCCGCGGAAATCGCCGCCAAGGGCGCCACCACCGCGCCGGCCCATACCTTATATGATATCGTCCGCAAGCTGCCCGAGGGCTCGCAAGTCGAGATCGCCGCCGACGGCAAGGGCCAGATGGTGTTGTCGTCGGGCCGCTCGCGGTTCAAGCTGGCGTGCCTGCCGACCGAGGACTTCCCGATGCTGGCCGGCGGCAAGCTCGCGCACGAGTTCACGCTGACGGCGGACGAGTTGCGCAACCTGATCGACAAGACCAAGTTCGCCATCTCCACCGAGGAGACCCGCTATTACCTCAACGGCATCTACCTTCACGCCGCCGAGCGCGACGGCACCAAGGTGCTGCGCGCCGTCGCCACCGACGGCCACAGGCTGGCCAGCGTCGAGGTGCCGTTGCCGAAGGGTGCGGCCGGCATCCCCGGCGTCATCGTGCCGCGCAAAACCGTCGGCGAACTGCGCAAGCTGATCGAGGAGACGACCGACGACATCGCCGTTGGGCTGTCGGAGACCAAGATCCGCTTCTCCTTCAACGACGCGGTCCTGACCTCGAAGCTGATCGACGGCACGTTCCCCGACTACCAGCGGGTGATCCCGACCGGCAACGACAAGAAGCTGGAGATCGACACCAAGCTGTTCGCCGCGGCCGTCGACCGGGTGTCCGCCATCTCCAGCGAGAAATCGCGGGCGGTGAAGCTCACCCTGGGCAACAAGAGCCTGGTGCTGTCCGCCTCCAGCCCCGATGCCGGCAGCGCCACCGAGGAACTGGAAGTCTCCTACCAAGGAGGCGACATGGATATCGGCTTCAACGCCGGCTATCTCCTGGACATCACCCGCCAGATCGCCGGCGATACTACGCGGCTGATGCTTGCCGACGCCGCCTCGCCGACCATCTTCAGCGAGGTCGACGACGCGGGCGCGCTCTACGTTCTAATGCCGATGCGCGTTTGAGGGATTAGTACCCCATTGGGATTGCAAGGCTTGGCCACAGCGGATTTTGCGGCGGATGGCGCGGTACCGGTTGCCGGCGGCGGTAGCGGCCAGCTCGCGGTCCGGCGCCTGACGCTGACCGACTTTCGCTGCTATCGACATCAGCGCCTGGAAGCCGACGGCGTGCCCGTGGTGCTGACTGGCCCCAACGGCGCCGGTAAGACCAACCTCCTGGAGGGGCTGTCGTTCCTGGTGCCTGGGCGCGGCCTGCGCCGGGCCAGGCTCGCCGATATCACCCGCCGGCCGGCCGTCGGCCAGCCACAAACATCGCCGCGACCGTGGGGCGTCGCGGCGCTGATCAGCGCCGGCGGCGGCGAGGTCGAGATCGGCACCGGCTTCGAGGCCGGTACCGACGGCGGCCGCGACAAGCGCATCGTGCGCATCGACGGCGAGACGCAGCGGAGCCAAGCGGCGTTGGCCGAGCACGTCGGCTGCCAATGGCTGACGCCGCAGATGGACCGGCTGTTCCTGGAAGGCCCGCCGGCACGCCGGCGCTTCCTCGACCGCTTGGTATTCGGCTCCGACCCCACCCATGCGGCGCGCGTCAACGCCTATGACCACGCGATGCGCGAGCGGACGCGCCTGCTCTCGGCCGGCCGCGCAGACACCGACTGGCTGAAGGCGCTTGAATCGGCTATGGCGGCACAGGGCACGGCCGTCGCCGCCGCGCGTCTCGAAATCGCCGGCCGCCTCAGCGCCCGGCTCGCCGAAACCCGCGGCGCCTTCCCGAGCGCCGCCATCCACGTCGCCGGCACCGTCGAGGCTTGGCTCGGCGAGGCGCCGGCGCTGGAGGCCGAGGAGAGGTTCCAGGATGCCCTCGCCCATCGCCGCGGCCAGGACGCCGCCGAAGGCCGCGCCACCCTCGGCCCACACCTGAGCGATCTCGCCGTCCGCCATCTCGGCAACGGACGCGCCGCCGAAATGTGCTCGACCGGCGAGCAGAAGGCGTTGCTGGTGGCGCTGGTGCTGGCCAGCGCCCGCATGCGTGCCTACGAGTTGGGGGTGGCGCCGCTGCTTCTCCTGGACGAGATCGCGGCGCATCTGGACGAGACCCGGCGCATGGCGTTATTCGACGAGATCCAGGTCCTCGACGCCCAGGTGTGGCTGACCGGCACCGACGCGGCGTTGTTCCGACCGCTCGCCGGCCGGGCGCAGTTTTTCACCGTCGCCGACGCCAAGGTGACTCCGACGCGGGCGTAAGGCACGTCGGCCAAGACAACGAAGAACCGATCGAGCAAGCAATGGCAAAAGCAAAACCGAAAAAAAAGACCGCCACGAAATCAGCCGCCAGACCGGCCAAGAAGGTGTCGAAGCCGGTGAAACCAGAGGCCCGCCGGGCCGCGCAGCTTGCTGCCGAACCGGCGCCTGCCCCGACCCCGACCCCGGCGCCGCGTAAGGCCCAGGCGCCGGTGGCCGCCGCCGGCCGGGCCACCAGGCCCGCGGGCGAAGCCTACGACGCGCATTCGATCAAGGTGCTGAAGGGGCTGGATGCGGTGCGCAAGCGCCCCGGCATGTACATCGGCGACACAGATGACGGCTCCGGCCTCCATCACATGGTCTACGAGGTAGTGGACAACGCAGTCGACGAGGCGCTGGCTGGCTATTGCGACACCATCGAGGCCACCCTCAACGGCGACGGCTCGGTGACGGTGGTCGACAACGGCCGCGGCATCCCCGTCGACATCCACGTCGAGGAAAAGGTGTCGGCGGCGGAAGTGATCATGACTCAGCTCCATGCCGGCGGGAAGTTCGACCAGAATTCGTACAAGGTGTCGGGCGGCCTGCACGGAGTCGGCGTGTCCGTGGTCAACGCGCTCTCCGAAAGGCTGGACCTGAAGATCTGGCGCGACGGCAAGGAGCACTTCATCCGCTTCAAGGACGGCAAGGCGGAACACCCGCTGAAGGTGGTCGGCAAGGCTCCCGAAGGCGCCGACGGCAAGCCGGTCACCGGCTCCGAGATCACCTTCATCCCCTCGAAGAAGGTGTTCACGATGACCGATTTCGACTTCCCGACGCTCGAGCACCGACTGCGCGAGCTGGCGTTCCTCAACTCCGGCGTCAAGGTGAAGCTGACCGATGCCCGCAGCGTCGCGCCGCAGGTCGTCGAGATGCACTACGAGGGCGGCGTCGTCGCTTTCGTCAAGTACCTCGACCGCGCCAAGGTGGCGCTGATCGATCCGTCGATTTTCGTCACCGGCGAGAAGTCCGGCATCGCCGTGCAGCTGGCGATGCAGTGGAACGACAGCTACCACGAGACCATGTTGTGCTTCACCAACAACATCCCACAGCGCGACGGCGGCACACACCTGGCCGGCTTCCGCGGCGCACTGACGCGTACCATCAACAACTACGCCAATGCCAGCGGCATCGCCAAGAAGGACAAGATCGCCATCACCGGCGACGATGCCCGCGAGGGGCTGAGTTGCGTGCTGTCGGTCAAACTGCCGGACCCCAAGTTCTCGTCGCAGACTAAGGACAAGCTGGTGTCCTCCGAGGTCCGGCCCGTCGTCGAGAGCGTCATCGGCGAGGGACTCGACCGCTGGTTCGAGGAGCACCCGGCCGACGCCCGGCGCGTCATCGGCAAGATCGTCGAGGCGGCGGCTGCCCGCGAGGCCGCCCGCAAGGCGCGCGAGCTGACCCGGCGCAAGGGTGCGCTCGACTTCTCGTCGTTGCCGGGCAAGCTCGCCGACTGTCAGGAGCGCGATCCGGCAAAGAGCGAACTGTTCATCGTCGAGGGTGATTCCGCCGGCGGCTCGGCCAAGCAGGGGCGCAACCGCGCCAACCAGGCGATCCT
Organism: Rhodospirillales bacterium; assembly: GCA_036393575.1. Lineage (GTDB taxonomy): Bacteria > Pseudomonadota > Alphaproteobacteria > Rhodospirillales > Casp-alpha2 > JACPJY01. The sequence goes on from DASWGT010000010.1 coordinate 29,913, forward strand.
GCCGCTGCGCGGCAAGATCCTCAACGTCGAGCGGGCGCGCATCGACAAGATGCTGAGCTCGGCGGAGATCGGCACCCTGATCGCCGCGCTCGGCACCGGCATCGGGCACGAGGACTTCGACGCGGGGAAGTGCCGCTATCACAAGATCATCCTGATGACCGATGCCGACGTCGACGGCAGTCACATCCGCACGCTGCTGCTGACCTTCTTCTTCCGTCACATGGGTTCGGTCATCGAGAAGGGCTTTCTCTACATCGCCCAGCCGCCCCTCTATCGCGCCAAGCGCGGCTCGTCTGAGGTCTACCTCAAGGACGATGGCGCGCTCGAGAATTATCTGTTCAACGCCGCCGTCGACGAGGGCGCGGTGTTCGTGCCCTTCGACGGCAAGCAGCGGGCGGGACAGGACCTGCGCCAGCTGGTCGAAGAGGCGCGCACGGTCAAGTCGCTGCTGGCCGGGCTCGCCCAGCACGTGCCGTTGGACATCGTCGAGCAGGCGGCGATCCTCGGAGCGCTTCGCCCAAAAGTCCTCGAAGACGCGAAGCTCGCGGGCGAAACCGCTGCCTACATCGCGAAAAGGCTGGACGCGCTCCGGCCGCCGACGGAGCGCGGCTGGAAGGGCAAGCCGTTATCCGACGGCGGGCTCGAATTCACCCGTACGCTGCGCGGCGTCACCGAGACCCATGCTGTCGACGGGGCACTGATCCGCTCGACCGGCGCCCGCCGGCTCGACGAACGCGCCGCCGGACTGCAGAAACTTTACGCGCGGCACGGCAAGCTCACGGTCAAGGACCGGGAATTCACCATCACCGGCCCGGTGTCGCTGGTCGACCGGGTGATGGAGGTCGGGCGCAAGGGCGTCGGCATCCAGCGCTACAAGGGGCTCGGCGAGATGAACCCGGAGCAGCTGTGGGAAACGACGCTGGACCCCGAGGCGCGGCACCTGCTGCAGGTCAAGGTCGCCGACAGCGCCGACGCCAATACGGTGTTCGAGACGCTGATGGGCGACGTGGTCGAGCCGCGGCGCGAGTTCATCCAGGAAAACGCCCTCAAGGTCGCCAACCTCGACATCTGAACGGCCCGGCGTCCGGCCGTTGCCGTCCGTTAACCCGATGCTAACCCCCGGCCGCCGATCATGGCCAGATGGGCAAGCTGGGCAAATCCCGCGCCGACGCCAAGGACAGCCGCAAGCCTAAGGCCAAGAAAGGCGGCTACGCCGCTGCTGGCAGACCCGGCCGCCGGCCGTGGCCGGTGCGGGTGCTAGCCTGGCTGCTGGCGAAGTCCCTGAAGTGGGGGACCGTCGCCGCCGTATGGGGGCTGATCGGTTTCTTAGGGTTGGCCGCCTGGTACGGCACCGAGCTTCCGGACGTGGACCAGGCGTTCAATGCCACCCCCCGGCCGACAGTGACCCTGCTCGCCGCCGACGGCAGCGAACTCGCCACCATCGGCGACGTCTATGGCGCCCCGATGTCGCTCAGGGATCTTCCACCGGCGCTCGTGAAGGCGGTGCTCGCTACCGAGGACCGCCGCTTCTACGACCACGTCGGCCTCGATGTCGTCGGCCTGATGCGCGCCGTGGTCGCCAACCTGCGCGCCGGACGCATCGTCCAGGGCGGCTCGACCATCACCCAGCAGGTGGCGAAGAACCTGTTCCTGACCCCCGAGCGCACCGTCAGGCGCAAGGTCCAGGAATTGCTGTTGGCGCTGTGGTTGGAGCATCGCTTCAGCAAGGACCAGATCCTCGCCATCTATCTCAACCGGGTCTATCTCGGCAACGGCACCTACGGCGTCGACGCTGCAGCGCGGAAATATTTCGGCCGCCCGGCGCAGGCGCTTGCCACCTACGAGGCGGCAATGCTGGCTGGTCTCCTGAAGGCGCCGAGCCGGTACAATCCCCTAAGCGACCCGATGCGCGCCCATGCCCGCACCCGCCAGGTGCTCAAGAACATGGTTGCCGCCGACTACCTGACGCCGGTCCAGGCCGACGCCGCTAGGCCGGCCCGCCGGGTCAAGGCGCCGGCGCCCGCCCCCGGCGGCGGCCGCCACTTCGCCGACTGGGTGGTCGAGCAGGTCGCCGACTACGTCAATCCCGGCGACCGCGATCTGGTGGTCGTCACCACCCTCGACCGCCGCCTGCAGCGGTTGGCCGAGGCCCGGGTCGAGGCGGCGCTCGCCCGGCGCGGCGCCCGCGCCGAGATCGATGAGGCGGCGCTGGTGGCGATGACGCCGGCGGGCGCGGTGCGCGCCATGGTCGGCGGCAGGAGCTACGCCGCCAGCCAGTTCAACCGCGCCACCCAGGCCCGCCGCCAGCCGGGATCGGCGTTCAAGCCGGTGGTCTATCTCGCCGGCCTCGAGGCCGGGCTGACCCCGGCCACTGTGATGATCGACGAGCCGCTCACGATCGGTCATTGGAGCCCGCGCAACTTTTCCGGCCGTCACGACGGCGCGATGGTGCTCGCCGACGCGTTGGCGCGCTCGGTCAACACGGTGGCGGTGAAGGTCGGCGAGCGGGCGGGCTGGCGCCGCGTGATCGAGGTCGCGAGACGCCTCGGCCTTGCCGGCGATTTCCCGGCGACGCCGTCGCTGGCGCTTGGCGCCGGCGAGGTGACGCTGTTGGAGCTGACGTCGGCGTATGCCACGTTCGCCAATGCCGGCGGCGGGGTATGGGCCTACGGCATCGAGGAGATCCGCGACCGCGCCGGCGCCGTGCTCTACCGCCGCCGCGGCTCCGGACCGGGGCGCGTCGCTGCCGAAACCGACGTCGGCGCCATCAATGGCATGCTGGCCAAGGTGATCGAGGCCGGCACCGGCCGCGCCGCCGCCATCGACCGGCCGGTCGCCGGCAAGACCGGCACCAGCCAGAACTTCCGCGACGCTTGGTTCTTGGGCTTTTCCGCCGATCTGGTCGCCGGCGTGTGGATGGGCAACGACGACGCGAGGCCGATGAAGGCCGTCACCGGCGGCGGCGCGCCGGCGCATCTCTGGCACGATTTCATGCTGACTGCGCATTCCGGGCTACCGGCGCGGCCGTTGCCCGGCCTAAACCGGGAAACGGCGCCGACCCCTCCGGCTACCGCCGGGCAACCGGGCTTCTGGGGAAAGCTTTTCGGGACCGCGTCCGGCCAGTCCGGCTAGACGGCGGCGCTCACGCCGATTCCTTCTTCTTGTTGCCGCCGAGCCTGGCGATGGTCGCCGACGTGCTGTAGCCCGGCTCCAGCTTGGCCAGCAGCACGCGGCCGCCGTAGCCCTTCACCACGTCGGCGCCGACTACTTGCGCGAGGTCATAGTCGGCACCCTTGACCAGCACATCCGGCCGGAGCGCCTCGATCAAGGCGAGCGGCGTGTCGTCCTCGAAAATGACCACGGCGTCGACTGTCTCCAGCGACGCCAGCACGGCGGCGCGCGCCGCCTCCGACTGGACCGGACGGCCGTCGCCCTTGAGCCGGGCGACCGAGGCGTCGGAGTTGAGCCCGACCACCAGCCGGTCGCAGGCGGCCTTGGCCTGCTTCAACAGGCTCAGATGCCCCGGGTGCAGCAGGTCGAAACAGCCGTTGGTGAAACCGATCTTGCGGCCGCCCCGGCGCCACACCTGGATGCGGTCCTTGGCCTGCTTGGACGTCAGCAGCTTGGCCTCGGCGCTCGTCAGGTCCTGGTGGTGAAGCGCGCCGATCACGTCGGCGGCATAAGCGACCGCGGTGCCGACCTTGCCGACGACGATGCCGGCGGCGACGTTGGCAAGCGCGGCGGCCTCGGCGAGACCGATGCCGGCGGCAACGGCGGCGGCCACCGCCGCGACCACCGTGTCTCCGGCGCCTGAGACGTCGAACACCTCGCGCGCCTCGGCCGGCAGGTGCACCGCCGTGCCCTTGGCGGTGACCACGGTCATCCCATCGGCGCTGCGGGTGGCGATCACGGCGCCGAAGCCGTGCTCCTTGATCAGGTGTTGGGCGGCAACGATCACCTCGTCGTCGGTGTTGGTGGGCATGGCGGCGGCGGCGGCGAGCTCGCGACGGTTGGGGGTGATCACGTCGGCGCCGCGGTAGCAGGCGAAGTCCATGCCCTTGGGGTCGATGACCACGGTCTTCTTCGCTTTCCGCGCCACCTCGATCAACGCCTTCAGCACGTCGTTGGAGAGCACTCCCTTGCCGTAGTCCGAGATCACCAGCACCTGGCAATCCCTGATCGCGTTCCTGGCGGCGGCGAGAAGCTCGGCCTTGGCGTCGTCGCGCAGCGCCACGGTGGTCTCGCGGTCGGCGCGCAGCACCTGCT
>DASWGT010000011.1:0-28546 GCA_036393575.1 Rhodospirillales bacterium
AAGGGCCGCGGCGCGGTGAGCAACCGCTCCGGGCGCTACGAGCGCGAAACGCGCGAGGTCGTCGACGACGGCTGGGACTTGGACGAGACGGACCTGCCGCCGCTGCGCACCACGGTCACCGTCGAGCGGCCGAAGACCATCATCGCCCGCAACGACTCGCCCGACATCGGGTTCGACCGCTCGATCAACCCCTACAAGGGCTGCGAGCACGGCTGCGTCTACTGCTACGCGCGGCCCAGCCATGCCTACATGGGCCTGTCGCCGGGCCTCGACTTCGAGAGCAAGTTGTTCGCCAAGCCGGACGCCGCGAAGCTGTTGGAGCGGGAATTGTCGAAGCCGGGCTACCGGCCGGCGACCATCGCGCTCGGCGCCAACACCGACCCCTATCAGCCGATCGAGCGCCAATACAAGATCACCCGCGGCGTGCTCGAGGTGCTCGAGCGCTTCAACCATCCGGTCGCCATCACCACCAAGTCGACGCTGGTCTGCCGCGACATCGACATCCTGGCGCCGATGGCGGCCAAGGGCCTGGCCGCGGTCGGCGTCTCCATCTGCACGCTCGATAAGCGGGTGGCGCGGGCGCTGGAGCCCAGGGCGCCGAGGCCGGAAAAGCGCCTCGAAGCGATCGCCAAGCTGGCGGCCGCCGGGATTCCGGTTTCGGTGATGGTGGCGCCGATGATCCCGGTGCTCACCGACAGCCAGATGGAGCGCGTCCTCGAGCGCGCCGCCGCCGTCGGCGCCGTCGGCGCCGCCTACATCCTGCTCAGGCTGCCGTTGGAGCTGAAGGAACTGTTCCAGGAATGGCTGAACGCGCACGCGCCGGACATGGCCGCGCACGTCCTCAACCAGGTGCGCGACAGCCGCGGCGGCGCGCTCTACGTCTCCGACTTCGGCACTCGCATGACCGGCACCGGCGAGCGGGCCGAGCTGCTGGCGCAACGCTTCGAGCGCGCCTGCCGGCGATTCGGCCTGAATGAGGAACGCGCCACCGGGTTCGAGCTCGCGACCTCGCTGTTCCGGCCGCCGCCCCGGCCCGGCGACCAGCTCAGCCTGCTCTAGGTGGGGCCGATAGGCGGGGCCGACAAAAAAACCGCGCTACCGGGCGCGGGGTGTGGGAGGGGTGTGGGACAAGGCGGTCCGAAGATCAGGCGCTGCCGCCGTCCTCTTCGAGAAAGGCGTCGACGCGCTTCCAGGTATGGAACTCGCCGCACAGCGGACAGCGCACCTTGCGCTCGCCGATGCGCACGGTGTCGAACGCCGACCAGTCGAAGGACATGCCGGTGTAGATGGGCTCTCCCGTTTCGGGGCAGGTAATCATCACCCGCGCCATCATCGCCTCCGATCGTCAGCCGCGACATATTTTAGCACGGCGCGCCCGGGGTCCCCGTCGTCCCCGTCGAAAAAACACCGCTGGCGCCGGTGCCGGCGCGCCGCGGGGGACCGCCGGTGGCGCAAAAAAGTGGACCCCGCCCGGGGGAACCGGGCGGGGCCACGATCGCAGACACGGGGAGATTGTGCCTGACCCACATCGCTTCGGAAGCAGCCCCTACCCGGGGCCTTGGCCATGATCTTCAGAAAAACGGCTCCACATCACACCCCCCGAACGCCACAACACCTTGCGGCCTTGCGCACCGGGGGTCCCGAACACCACGGCGCTTCCACGGCAAGCAGTGTACACACTGCCGAGGAATTGGAAAAATTAATAGTTTTTATCCATCATATAAGTTATATTTATATATAATTTTCTTGGGACAGTCATGGTAACCCTCAGACAACTCAAGTTTTTCGAAGCCGTCGCCCGTCTCAAGGGATTCTCACGCGCCGCCAACGAAATGGGAGTGACCCAGCCGGCGGTGTCGATTCAGATCAAGCACCTCGAAGACTCGGTCGGGCTGCCGCTGTTCGATAAAGCCGGCAAGCGGCTGTTCCTGACGCCGGCCGGCGACGAACTGCTGCGCGCCTCGGACGACATCCTGACCCGGCTCCGCGACCTCGAGCTCGGATTCGCGGAGATGAAAGGCGAAATCAAGGGTTCCCTCGACGTGGCGGCGGCCACCACCGCCAATTTCTTCATGCCGCAGCTGCTCGGCGCCTTCCAGAACCGCAATCCGGAGGTATCGCCCCGGCTCAGCGTCGGCAACCTGCAATGGATGATCGAGCGGCTGTCGTCGAAGAAGGACGACCTGATCGTGATGAGCCACGTTCCCGACCTGCCCGGGCTCGAGGTGCGGCCGTTCCTCGAGGATCACCTGGTGGTGGTGGCGCCGCCCGCCCATCCCCTGGTCAAGGAAACGCGGATCCCGATCTCCCGGCTCGCCCACGAGCCGTTCCTGCTGCGCGAGCCGGGTTCGTCGTCGCGGCTGTCGCTCGAGAACGTGTTCCGCGACCTCGGCATCCGGGTCCGGGCGCGCATGGAGCTCGGCAGCGGCGAGGCCATCAAGCAGGCGATCCTGTCTGAACTCGGCCTTTCGATCATGTCGTCCTACAACGTTTTCCACGAACTGGCCGACGGCCGGCTGACGGTCCTCGACGTCAACGGCTTCCCCTTGAAGCGGCAATGGAACGCGGTCACCTTCCAGGACAAGCGTCAATCGCTGCCGGCGCGGACGTTCTCCGCCTTCATCATGTCGGAGGAGGGCCGCCGCATCGCCGACGCGGCCAGGCCGCGATTCGAATCCATCGCCCCGTCGGCGCGACCCAAGGTGCCGTCCACTTGACGATCGGACGGCGGCTGTCTTGAGTTTCGGGCGAACGTTCGCGGTCGCCCGGCGGCCATGCTAGATTGCCCCAATGGCAGACAAATCCGCCATAGGCACGGTCGGATCGTCGGTCGAAAGCGCCGCCGAGGCGGTCGGCGATGCGGTCAAGGGTGCCGCCGAAGCGGTTGGCGAAGCGGTCGGCGGCGCCGTCGTCACCGCCGCCCATGTCGCCCAGGAAACTGCGCTCCAATCCAACCTGACCGGCATCGCCATCGTGGTTCTGGCAGCGCTGGTCTGCGGCATGTCCATGGAGCGGTTCCGCCAGCCGGCGATCGTCGGCTACATCCTGGCCGGCGTGCTGCTCGGCCCGTCGGCGTTGGCGGTGGTCGAAAGCCGGGCCTCGATCGACGTGCTGGCCGAACTCGGCGTGCTGATGCTGCTGTTCCTGATCGGCATGGAGCTGTCGTTGCGCTTGTTTCGGCGCATCTGGGTGCTCGGGCTGCTGGTGACGACGTTCCAGGTGGCGGCCTCGGTCGGGGTGATGGTGCTGCTGTCGATGGCGCTCGGCTGGCCGCTCGGGCTGGCGGTGCTGCTCGGCTTCGTGGTCGCGTTGTCATCGACCGCCGTCGCCATCAAGATTCTCGAAGGCATCGGCGAGTTGCACACGCGCGCCGGCCGCATCTCGATCGGCGTGTTGATCGCCCAGGATCTGGCGGTGGTGCCGATGATGCTGGTCATCGGCGCCATGGGCGGCGGCGGCTTCGATTGGATCGCCTTGCCGAAGATCCTGGTGGCGATGCTGCTGCTGGTGGCGCTGATCCTCTACCTCGGCGGCCGCAAGGTGGGGCTGCCGTTCGGCCGCATCGTCGAGGGCCACCAGGACCTGAAGCCGTTGACGGCGCTGGCGTTCTGCTTCGGCTGCGCGGCGTTGTCCGGCCTGCTCGGCCTGTCGGCTGCCTACGGCGCCTTCATCGCCGGGCTGGTGATCGGCAACAGCCGCCAGCGCCACGCGATGCTGGACGCGACGCGGCCGATTCAGAGCGTGCTGATGATGGTGTTCTTCCTGTCGGTCGGGCTGCTGATTGACCTCGACTACATCTGGGCCAACCTCGGCGTTGTGCTGTTGGTGTTCTTCGTGGTCGCGGTATTCAAGACGGCGCTCAACGTCGGCTTCCTCGGCCTCATCGGCCAGCCCTGGCACCATGCTTTCGTCGCCGGCATCTGCCTGGCGCAGATCGGCGAGTTCTCGTTCCTGCTATCGGTGGTTGGCGCCGACGCCGGCGTCATCAGCCGCGAGGATCACCGTCTGGTGGTGGCGGTGACGGCGCTGAGCTTGGCGCTCAGCCCGCTATGGGTGGTCACCGGCCGGCGGTTCAGGGTGCTGGCCGAGCACGGCATCACATCCGGCACCGAATTGCTGAAGCTCGTCTATGAACCGGAGACCGAATTCGTGACGTCGACGCTCGACAAAGCGTCGTCGAAATCCATGCGCGGCCTGCGGGCGGCGGCACTATGGCTGCGCAGCCAGCGCCAGCGCCGCCAAGGGGCGGGCCAAAGGGCGGACAAGGGCGACGGCGCGGCACCGCCCGGTAAATCCGCCGATGTCGAGATCATCCCGCCGGGGACGCCGGCCGGCGCCGCCGACGCCGTCGCCTCGCGCGGCAACGGCAAGAACCGGCCGGACGCGGCGCCCGGCGACCGCCGGCCCGATGCCTGACTTCAGCCTCGAAGAGCTGGCACGTGGCGAAGGCAATGCCGTCGTCGCCGGCGTCGACGAGGCGGGGCGCGGCCCGTGGGCGGGGCCGGTGGTGGCGGGCGCGGTGATCCTCGACGTCGAGACGCTGACGGCGGCGTTGCGCTTCGGGCTCGACGATTCCAAGAAGCTGAGCTCGGCGAGGCGGAACGAATTGTTCGAATTGCTCGGCGCCGAGGCGACCATCGGCGTCGGCCGCGCCGACGTGGCCGAAATCGACGCCGTCAATATCCTCGAGGCGACAATGCGGGCGATGGCACGCGCGGTCGATGCCCTCGGCCACCGGCCCGACCTGACGCTGATCGACGGCAACCGGGCGCCGACGCTCCCGTGCAAGGTGCGCTGCGTGGTCGGCGGCGACGGCAAGAGCCTGTCCATCGCCGCCGCCTCGATCGTCGCCAAGGTGACCCGCGACCGGCTGATGGTCGAACTGGCGGCGCGCTTTCCCGGCTACGGCTGGGAGCACAATGCCGGCTACGGCACGGCCGAGCACCGCGACGCGCTGATGCGCCTGGGCGTCAGCGACCAGCACCGGCGGAGCTACGCGCCGGTGCGCAAGATGTTGGGGGCAACCGACGCCTGAGTCCCATATCTTGAGTCGCCGATTCCCCCTAAGTCATTGAATCCAGCTAATTCTTGACCGATTCGCCGGGTCCGCCCATGCTGCCGGCCATGGGCAGGGATCGCGACGTCGAAGACAACACGATAATCGAGGGGGACTGCATCCAGGTAATGGCGCGGCTGCCGGCCGCGTCCATCGACATGGTGTTCGCCGATCCGCCCTACAATCTGCAATTGGCGGGCGAGCTCTTGAGACCCGAGAACCAGCGCCGGGTCGAGGGCGTCGACAACGCCTGGGACCACTTCGAGAACTTTGCCGCCTACGATCGCTTCACCAAGGATTGGCTCGCCGCGGCCCGCCGGCTGTTGAAGCCCGACGGCACGCTGTGGGTGATCGGCAGCTACCACAACATCTACCGTGTCGGCGCCATCCTGCAGGACCTCGGTTACTGGGTGCTCAACGACGTGGTGTGGCGCAAGACCAACCCGATGCCCAACTTCAAGGGTCGCCGCTTCACCAATGCCCACGAGACGCTTATCTGGTGCGCCCGCGACAAGGACTCGCGCTACCGCTTCAATTACGAGGCGATGAAGAACCTGAACGAGGACGTGCAGATGCGCTCCGATTGGCTGCTGCCGTTGTGTACGGGGGCGGAGCGGCTGAAGAAGAACGGCAAGAAGGCGCACCCGACGCAGAAGCCGGAGGCGCTGCTGCACCGGGCGATACTCGCCGCGACCGAGGTCGGCGGCGTGGTGCTCGATCCGTTCTTCGGCTCCGGCACCACCGGCGCGGTAGCGAAGAAACTCGGCCGCCGCTACCTCGGCATCGAGCAGGACGCCGACTACGTGAATCTGGCGCGCGAGCGGCTGGCCAAGGTGCGCCGCGTCGCCGAGGAGGAGTTGCTGACGACGCCGCAGAAGCGCGCCGAGCCGCGCATTCCGTTCGGCTGGCTGGTCGAACGCGGCATCCTCGAGCCCGGCACCACGCTTACCGACCAACGCCGCCGCCACACCGCCCGGGTGCGCGCCGACGGCACGCTGATCAGCGCCGATTTCCGGGGCTCCATCCACCAGGTCGGCGCGCGCGTGCAGAAGGCGCCGGCGTGCAACGGCTGGCAGTTCTGGTGCGTCGACGTCGAGGGCACCCTGGTCCCCATCGACGTCTTTCGCCAGAAGCTGCGGGCGGAGCTGCATTGAAGCGAATTCGCGGGCGACGAAAAAGGCGGGACCTGGGCCCCGCCTGTTTTTTTGCGCCGCGCCGGCTGCCTAGCGAGTCGGCACCGGCTTGTCGGTGGAATAGTCGTAGAAGCCGCGACCGGTCTTGCGCCCCAACCAACCGGCCTCGACGTACTTCACCAGCAGCGGGCATGGCCGGTACTTAGTGTCGGCGAGTCCATCGTGGAGCACGTGCATCACGGCCAGGCAAACGTCGAGGCCGATGAAGTCGGCGAGCTCCAGCGGCCCCATCGGGTGGTGGGTGCCGAGCTTCATGGCGGTGTCGATGGAATCGACCGAGCCGACGCCTTCATAAAGCGTGTAGATTGCCTCGTTGATCATCGGCAACAGGATGCGGTTGACGATGAAGGCCGGGAAATCCTCGGCGTTGACCGGTTTCTTGCCGAGCTTGATCGCCAGGTCGCGGACGATCTTGTAGGTGCCCTCCTCGGTGGCGATGCCGCGGATCAACTCCACCAACTCCATCCTCGGCACCGGGTTCATGAAGTGCATGCCGACGAACTTGCCGGGGCGGTCGGTCTGGGCGCCGAGCCGGGTGATCGAGATCGAGGACGTGTTCGAGGCGATCAGCGCGTCCGCCGGAAGCGACTTGCACAGCGTCTTCAGGATCTCCTTCTTGACCTGCTCGTCCTCGGTCGCCGCCTCGATCACCAGCTGACAGTCCTCGAACCCCTTGTAGTCGGTGCCGGTGACGATGCGCTTCAGCGCCTTGGCCTTGTCGTCGGCGGTGATCTCCTTGCGCGAGACCCGGCGATCCAGGCTATGGCCGATGGCGGCGACGGCGTCCTTGAGCGCGGCGTCGTTGACGTCGAGCAGGTACACGCCGAGCCCGGCGGCGGCGCACACCTGGGCGATGCCGCGTCCCATCTGTCCGGCGCCGATGACGCCGATCTTCTTGATCTCAGAAGCCATGATTCATTCCTTGCATAGGGGCCTCTCCGTCGGGCCGCCGCGCGTCAACGTCGGCCGGCCGTCAGGGGAGCCAGTTTACGTCTGTTTGTCCAGTTCAGAAGATAATTCCGGTATCGCCGTGAACAGGTCCGCCACCAGGCCGTAGTCGGCGACCTGGAAGATCGGCGCCTCCTCGTCCTTGTTGATGGCGACGATGACCTTGGAATCCTTCATCCCCGCCAGGTGCTGAATGGCGCCGGAGATGCCGACCGCGATGTAGAGATCGGGTGCCACAACCTTGCCGGTCTGGCCGACCTGGTAGTCGTTGGGCACGAAGCCGGCATCGACGGCGGCGCGGCTGGCGCCGACGGCGGCGCCGAGCTTGTCGGCGACCTCCTCCAGCAGCTTGAAATTGTCGCCCGACTGCATGCCGCGGCCGCCGGAAATGACGATGCGGGCGCTGGTCAATTCGGGCCGCTCGGTCTTCGTCAGTTCGTGGCCGACGAAAGTCGACAGACCCGAGTCGCCGGCGGCGGTGGTGTCTTCGACGGCTGCGTTGCCGCCCGTGGGCTGCGCCGCGTCGAAGGCGGTAGTGCGCACGGTGATCACCTTGATGGCGTCGGCGCTCTTTACCGTCGCCAGCGCGTTGCCGGCGTAGATCGGGCGCACGAAGGTGTCGGCGTCCTCGATGCCGGTGATCTCGGAAATCTGCGCCACGTCGAGCAGCGCCGCGACGCGCGGCAGCAGGTTCTTGCCGAACGTGGTCGCCGGCGCCAGCACATGGCTGAACTGCCGGGCGAGCGCAACGACCATCGGCGCCAGGTTCTCGGCCAGCCCGTGATCGAGCGCTTGGCCGTCGGCCAGCAGCACCTTGGCGACGCCTTTTATCTTGGCGGCTGCGTCGGCGGCGGCGCGGCAGCCCGAGCCGGCGACCAGTACGGTCACTTCGCCCAGCTTCGCCGCCGCGGTGACCGTATTCAGCGTTGCCGGCTTGAAGCCCGCGTTGTCGTGCTCGGCGACCACCAGGACGCCCATCAGATCACCTTCGCTTCGGTCTTCAGCTTGGCCACCAGCTCGGCGACCGAGCCTACCTTGGCGCCAGCGGCGCGGCGCGGCGGCTCGGAAACCTTCACCGTGGTCAACCGCGGCTTGGCGTCGACGCCGAGTTCTTCCGGCGTCTTCAAGTCGATCGGCTTCTTTTTCGCCTTCATGATGTTGGGCAACGACGCGTAGCGGGGCTCGTTCAGGCGCAAATCCGTGGTGACGACCGCCGGCAGCCTCAAAGTCAGAGTCTCGAGTCCGCCGTCGATTTCGCGCGTGACCTGGGCCTTGCCGTCGGCGAGCCCGAGTTTCGAGGCAAACGTGCCCTGCGGCCAGCCGAGCAGCGCCGCCAGCATCTGGCCGGTCTGGTTGCAGTCGTCGTCGATCGCCTGCTTGCCGAGGATCACCAGCTCCGGCTTCTCCGCTTCGACGATCGCCTTCAACAGCTTGGCAACGGCCAGCGGCTGCAGCTCGGCGTCGGTCTTGACGTGGATGCCGCGGTCGGCGCCCATGGCGAGCGCGGTGCGGATGGTCTCCTGGCACGATTGGCCGCCCATGGACACCGCCACCAGTTCGGTCGCCTTGCCGGACTCGCGCAACCGCACGCCTTCCTCGACGGCGATCTCGTCGAAGGGGTTCATGGACATCTTGACGTTGTTGGTCTCGACGCCGGAGCCATCGGCCTTGACCCGGACCTTGACATTGAAATCGACAACCCGCTTGACCGCGACCAGAACCTTCATCGATGTCCTGCCAATGGCTTCGGAAGTGCCGTCCCCAGATCCGACCGGCATCGTCGCGACGCCGGCGGTGCGGAAATTCTCACTGTTTCCGGGGCTGTACGCCCTCTTCGCACCTGCACAATAGGGGCAACGAAACGCGAGGTCAAGAATCCCGTACCCGGCGCGAAGGGGCGGCGGGCGCGGCTTCCCGGCGGGCCGCCGTCAGCGGTTGGCGCCGGGCTGCCACAGCACGTCGCCCTTGCCCTTGTCGTTGAGGAAGCGGGCGAGCACGAACAAATGGTCCGACAGCCGATTGACGTACTTGACGGTTTCCTGGTTCACCGCCTCGCGCTCGGCGAGCTCGGTGATCAATCGCTCGCAACGCCGGACCACCGTGCGCGCCAGGTGCAGCCAAGCCGCAGCCTCGCTGCCGCCGGGAAGGACGAAGGACGTCAGTGGCTTCAGTTCGGCGTTCATGCGGTCGATCTCGTCCTCGAGGCGCTTGACCTGCGCCGCCGAGACGCGCAGCGCGCCTTTAGACTTCTCCTTGGCCGACGGCGTGCACAGGTCGGCGCCGAGGTCGAACAGGTCGTTCTGGATTCGCTTCAGCATGGCGTCGGCGTCGCCTTTGGTGTGCAACCGGGCCAGGCCGATGACGGCGTTGGCCTCGTCGGCGGTGCCGTAGGCGGCGACCCGCACGTCGTGCTTGGCGACGCGCTTGCCGCCGCCGAGCGATGTTTCGCCCGCGTCGCCGCCGCGGGTGTAGATCTTGTCGAGCTTGACCATGGAGCCGGCCCGTCCCCCTGCGTGTGCCGCCCTATTTTACAGCGAAAAAGGTGATCAGCGCGAAAACCGCCACCGCGATGCCCTGCAGCACCACGCGCAGCCGCATCAGATTGTTGGAATGGCGTTGGTAGAAATGGCCGTGGACGCCGAACGAAACGACCCCGACCACCAGCACCACCAGGGTGGCGAACATGGCGAAACCGAGGAGCCAGGGAAGGACGCCTTCCATTTGCATCATATAGTCCCTGCCGGCCTCAACGTCATGGAAAAACCTCCAGGATCGCGGGTATGCTGGACTTGGACGATAGCCGGACCACCGACCGGGAGCCGTTGCCGATGGACAAGAAGCCTCTCGAAGCGCTGAGAAAGATCAGCGTCGCCACCGTCACCATGCAACTGTTGAAGCGCGGCATCCGCAACGTCTCGATGGCCGGCGTCAAGCCGTTGAACCGGCCCGTCAAGCCGGTGGTCGGGCCGGCCTACACGTTGCGCTACGTGCCGTTGCGCGAGGACAAATCCGCGCCCGAGGTGCTGGGCCGCCCCGATTATCCGCCGCGCCTCGCCATCGAGCAGGCACCGGCCGGCAGTGTGTTGGTGATCGACGGCCGCGGCCGCGGCGACATCGCCGTGGTCGGCGACATCCTGGTCGAGCGGCTGAAGATCCGCGGCGTCGCCGCCATGGTCTCCGACGGCGGCATCCGCGACTGCGCCGAGGCTTTGAAATCAGACCTGCCGCTCTACGCCGCCGGCCCGGCGGCGCCGGCCAGCATCGGCGGCCATTCCGCCGCCGATATCGGGACGCCGGTCGCCTGCGGCGGCGTCGCGGTATTTCCAGGCGACATCATCTGCGCCGACGGCGACGGTGTCGTCGTGGTGCCGCAGGCGCTCGCCGCCGACGTCGCCCGCGACGGCCTCGAGCAGGAACGTTACGAGCGCTTCGCCAAAATGAAGATCAAGGAAGGCCGCAAGGTGCCCGGCGTCTATCCGCCGAACGCCGAGACCAAGGCCGAATACGAGACGTGGGTGAAGAAGGGCGAGCCGGAAAGTTAGGCGCGCGTCACGCGCCGCTTGGCGCCGACGTGCCGGGCAGGAGCACCGGGATCGGTTCCACTTCTTCCGCCTCTTTCTCGTCCTCGCCCTTGTCGAGGTAGTCGGGGTTGACGACCACCGGCTGCATCACCTGATACAGATAGCGGACGACGCCCGGCTGGAATTCGGGCTTGATCATCGACCAGGTGACGAACAGGCCGCCGCGCTTGTCGTAGTCGACGATCTCGTCGTCGCGGCGAAGCTCCTGCAAGGTGCGGCCCAGGTCGTCGGTCTGGCCGACGTAGACCCATTGCGGGCGCACGCCCTGATGCCACAGCACGTAGACGGCCGAGATGTTCTCCAACCCCATCTCGTCGGGCTCCAGATTGAGGAACTTGAAATACCGGTTCTTCGCCGACTTCACCCAGGCGACATCCTGGGGCGGGCCGGAAGGGGCTTTCTTTTTCTTCGATTTGCCGAACAGACCCAAAACCATGGGGATGATCCTATATTCTTGTTTTCTTCCGGATTCCGGGTGGCCGGGCGCTCAAGCCCTCATTTAAGATAGAAACCCTTAACAATCAATCCGTTCGAAAGGCTGAGCACTGCCGATGGTGGGTGAAATCGCGGTCCTGGGCTTGGTACTGCTGGCGATCGGGCTGGTGTTCTTCTCGACGCTTTTGACCGGCGCCTCGCCCCTGCCGACGTCGCCGGCGGGCCGGGAAACCATGCTTGGGGCGTTGCCGATTCGCATCGAGGGGCCGGTATACGAGCTCGGGTCCGGCTGGGGTGGATTGGCGGTCGCGCTGGCGCGGCGCTATCCGGACCAGCCGGTCAGGGCATTCGAGGTGTCGTTGTTGCCATGGGCGTTCGCGAAGGCGCGGCGGCTGATCGGCGGGCCGCCCAACCTGGAATTCCGGTTCGGCGATTTCCACCGCGCCGATCTGACGGATGCGGCACTGGTGGCGTGCTATCTCACACCTCCGGCGATGGCGAAACTGAAGCCGAAGCTGGAAGCCGAGCTGAAGCCCGGCGCGCTGGTGCTGTGCAATACGTTTGCGGTGCGCGGCTGGCAGCCGGTCGCGGTCGCCACCGCGCCGGACGCCTACCGCAGCCAGATCTATCTCTATGAGGTCGGCGCCTGAACAAGCCGACGCTCAGCCGAGCGGCGCGGTCGCTTTCTTCAGCCACGCCGCCGTGGCGTCGTCGAGGAGCGGCGTCAGCGTCTTGGCGACGCGCGCGTGATAGGCATCGAGCCAGGTGATCTCGTCGGCAGTCATCAAGGAGTTGTCCACCAGCGCACGATCGATCGGCGCCAACGTCAACGTCTCGAACCCGAGCAGCGCCTTCTCGGCGCCGGCCGGCGCATCGACCGTCGTCACCGTCACCAGGTTCTCGATGCGTATGCCGTAGGCGCCGGTCTTGTAATAGCCGGGCTCGTTCGAGACCACCATGCCCGGCTCCAGCGCCACCGTGTTGGGAAGCTTGCTGATGCGCTGCGGCCCTTCGTGGACGCCGAGGTAGTGGCCGACGCCGTGACCGGTGCCGTGGTCGTAGTCGAGCCCCGCCTGCCACAACGCCTGACGGGCCAGGGTGTCGAGCTGACTGCCGCTGGTACCTTCGGGGAAGCAGGCGGTGGCGAGCGCGATGTGGCCCTTGAGCACGCGGGTGAAGTTCCGCCGCATTTCGTCGCTCGGCTTGCCGATGGCGACAGTGCGGGTGACATCGGTAGTGCCATCCTGATACTGGGCGCCGGAATCGACGAGATAGAGCGTGCCGGGCTCAAGCCGGCAATTGGTTCTGTCGGTGACCCGGTAATGGACGATGGCGCCGTGGGCGCCGGCGCCGGAGATGGTCGGGAAGCTGAGACCTTGGAACTCGTCGTTGGCGCGACGGAAGGATTCCAGCTTCGCTGCCGCGGCGGTCTCGGTGACCGTATCCCTCGGCGCCTCCTCGGCCAGCCAGCCCAGGAACCGGGTCAACGCGGCGCCGTCGCGGCGGTGCGCGGCGCGGATGCCGGCGAGCTGAGCCGGCGATTTCACCGCCTTCGGCAACTGGCACGGATCGGCGCCGCCATCGATGGCGGCGCCGGCCGCCTCCAGCCGCCCGACCACCCACGCGGCGGTCGTATCGAGGTTGATGCGGACGGTCTTTTTCGCCTTGCCGAGCGCGTCGAGCGCCGGGCCAAAATCAGCCGGCTCGGCGACGCGCACGTCGGGCCCCAGGTGATCGGCGGTGCCAGGGGCCAGCTTACGGCGGTCGATGAACAGCTCGACGCGTGCGTCGGCGTGGACGATGGCGAACGACAACGCCAGCGGCGTGTAAGGCACGTCGCCGCCGCGCAAATTCAGAAGCCAGGCTATGGAATCGGGAGCCGTCAGCACCGCCGCGGCGAGCTTGCCGGCGGCGAGATCGGCGGCGATGCAGCGGCGTTTTTCCGCCGCCGGCGCGCCGGCGAAGGCGTCATCGTGAGGCACCGCCGGCGAGATCGGCGGCGCCGGCTGCCCGGACCATACCGCGTCGACAGGGTTCCGTGCGACGGCGACCAGCTCGCCGTCAGCCTTGTGGCAGATAGCGCGGTAGCGGGCTAATTGGTTCGGCGTCATCAGCCAAGGGTCGTAGGCGAGCTTGCCGCCGGCCGGCAGGTTGTCGGCGATCCAGGTGGTCGGTGGCTGGTCGGTGAGGTGGCGGCGCTCGAACGCATCTCCGGCGACCTCGGTTTCCGCCTGCAGTGTGTAGCGGCCGTCGACAAACACCGCTGCCTTGTCGACGAGCACGACGGCGAGACCGGCGGAGCCGGTGAAGCCGGTGAGCCAAGCAAGGCGCTCGCAACGGCGGGCGACGTATTCGCCCTGGTGCTCGTCGCTGCGCGGCTGGATATAGCCGGCAAGGCCGCGTCGCTTGAGCTCTCGCCGCAGCGCCGCAAGCCGCTCCGGCCGATTCGGCCGGCCGTCGAGCCCATCGGCAACGGCGTTGGCGATGCTGTCCTTGAGATTCGCCAGCGCGTCCCTGAGTTTCTTGCCCGGTCGCGGCGCCACCAGCACCATCCAGGCGTCGGGGTCGCGCGCCGGCGGCGCCGCGACGACGCCGCGGATCAGCGCTTCGACGCCGGCCACGTCGAGCGACGCGCCGGCGGCGGCGAGCAGGTCGACGAGGCGGTCGTCGTCGCGTGGTTTTGGCGGGTGGTCGAGCGCCACGGGAATTCCCTCCGTCGCTCCATCGGTTCCGGCCGAAGGTAGCAGGCCGTCCGGCGGCTGTCATAGGCCGGCCGCCGACGCTCCCCGTCGGTCTCGGCGCGACCGGCGGCCCGGGGCGGTCGCCGGAATACCGCTAAGCCATGCAAATTCTGCAATACTGCGGTGCAGCATTACGGATTGTTATGGTCGATTTTGCGCGTATTTTCAGGCCGTAAGACGCGACTTTCCCCGCCGCCCTGGATTTGATGTGCGGGGGCCTCGCCACAACAAAATCGAACATGCAAAGGAACAAAAAAATGACGACCCAGAACGCCCCTGTCACCCAGGCTTCCGCCTCTCCCGAGATCAAGGAATGGCGGCACCTCGACCCGGTGAGCGCCATGATCGTGGCCCGCCAACTGCGCAACGAGATGATCGCGCGCTTCCTCCGCGACGTGGGTAAATCCGTCGCGTCGGCGATCGCCAAGCGGTTCCGCAACCGCGCCGTCTATCAGGAACTCAGCGATCTCCCCGATCACCTGTTGAACGACATCGGCGTTCGTCGCGACCAGGTTTCGGCCATCGCCTATGGCGGCCTCAAGCGCCAGGCCACGGATCTCGAGGCTGCCGTCGGCCGGCGCTCGCTCAGATTCTTCGAGCACAAGCCGGCCGCCGTTGCCGCCGCGCCCCAGGACAACGCGCCCAGCAACCACAAACCACTCGCGGCCTGACGGACTTTCCAATAGCCCACCCCATTCGCCCATCGGGGCGCCCCGTCTCTCCGGCGCCCGTGCAAACACGGCGGCCCCCTTCTTGCCAAGGCGGGCCGCCGGCTTTTTTGGCCTGCGGACGAGTCGGCGCAAAAGGACTGGAATGTGGGGCGGCGGCGCAATAAATAACACCCAACACCGGTTGCGGGCCGTCGACCCGGCCGGAAATAGTCAGGCACAATCAACCGACTTTAAGGGAGGATAGACCGATGGCATTGCAACTCGGCGATACGGCGCCGGATTTCACCGCCGAAACCACGCAAGGCAAGATCAATTTCCACGACTGGATTGGAGACGGCTGGGCGGTGCTATTCTCGCATCCCAAGGACTTCACGCCCGTGTGCACCACCGAGCTCGGCTACATGGCCAAGCTGAAGCCGGAATTCGACAAGCGCGGCGTCAAGATCATCGGCATCAGCATCGATTCGGTCGATGACCACAAGAAGTGGGCCAACGACATCAAGGAAACCCAAGGCCACGCCCCGAACTACCCGCTGATCGGCGACACCGATCTCATGGTGGCGAAGGCGTACGGCATGATCCACCCGAACGTCAGCGGCGGCGCCAAGGGGCGCACCGCGGTGGACAACGCCACCGTCCGCACCGTGTTCGTCATCGGCCCGGACAAGAAGATCAAACTGATGATCACCTATCCGATGAGCACCGGTCGCAATTTCGACGAGGTGCTGCGGGTGGTCGATTCCTTGCAGTTGACGGCCAAGCATCAGGTGGCGACGCCGGTCAACTGGAAGAAGGGCGAGGACGTGATCATCGTGCCGTCGGTAAAGGACGAAGACGCCAAGAAGAAGTTTCCCGGCGGCTGGAAAGCGCCGAGGCCCTACCTGCGGATCATCCCGCAGCCCGGCAAGTAATAACCGCCGTCCTCTGGCGATAGCGGGCCACGGCGGCCTCGACTGGGATTTCCCGGCAGGCCGCCGTTCATTTTGCGGCGCCCTTGTCGGGGACGTAGCCCTTGGCCCGCATGCAATCCGCGAACAGCGCGTGTTCGTGGCGGCGGAAGTCGTAGCCGGCCATCTCTTTCTCGAACGTCGAGCCGGATCCGTGGATCGGCGAGCCGACCTCGGAGGCGCGGCTGCGGTATTCTCTTTCCGCCAGCGATCGCGCCCGCGCCCGGCACGCGCCCTCGTCGCGATCCCAATCCTCGACGCCGGCGCCGGGCTTCTGCCAGCGGGTCGGCCCGGCGCACGATGCCGCCAGCAACGGCAACGCCGCCACTGCCAGCATCAGGACCACCGCCGCTCGCCGCCGCCCGCTCATGTATTCTTTTTCGGCTTGGCCTTGCCGAGGCAGCGGCGCAGGAACGCCACCACCGCGTCCGATCCCCATTCGGCGGCGCCCAGCGCACGGCCGACCTCGCGGCCTTCGGCATCGATCAGCACCGTCGTCGGCAGACCGCGGATCCGCAAGTCGCGCAGCACGTTGCCGCCGGCGTCGATCAGCACCTCGAGGTTCTTGATGCCGTTGACGTCGTAGAATTTCTTGACCAGCGGCGCGCCGCCGCGGTCCTCCGACAGCGCCAGCACCCGGATACCGTCGCCGGCCAGCAGTCCCTTCAGGCGGTCGAGTTGCGGCATTTCGCGTACGCACGGCGCGCACCACGTGGCCCACAGGTTGAGAACCACGCCCTCGCCGCGGAATTCGGCGAGAGTACGGCTGCGGCCTTCGCCGTCGACGAAGGGGACGTTGGTCGCCGGGCGGGGCGGATCGTCGGCCTCGAACTGGACGAAGGCGCCCTCCGGGACCCGGCAGGCCGGCGCTTCCCCCCTTGCAAGCGGCGGCGATATGGAGACAATCACCGCGGACAGCAGCAGACACAGGGCCGGAACGGCCAGGCGCGGGGTCGCGGCGGAACGCTTCTTCGGGCGTCGCAGGGTGTTTATCATTCCGGCATCTCGATCAGGTTTTGGCAGGTTTGGACGATGGCCAAGAAGCTCAAGAAAACCACGCCCGCAGGCAATCGACCGAGCGCGCATGCCGTTCGCGGCCGGCGGTTTAGGGCCGGACCCGCGAAGGCGATGGAGGAGATCAATGCGTCCATTGACTTCGACCGCCGCCTTTATGCCCAGGACATCGCCGCCTCGAAGGCCCACGCCGCGATGCTGGCCAAGACCGGTATCATATCGAAGGCGGACGGCAAAGCCATCGTCAAGGGTCTGGACGCCATCGCCAGGGAGATCAAGGGCGGCAACTTCTCGTTCAAGAGGGCGCTAGAGGACATTCACATGAACGTCGAGACCCGGCTCGGCGAACTGATCGGCGCCGCCGCCGGACGGCTGCACACCGCGCGCTCGCGCAACGACCAGGTGGCGACCGACTTCAAGCTGTGGGTGCGCGATGCCATCGACCGGCTGGACGCCGACATCAAGGGTCTGCAGGCGGCGCTGATCAAGCGCGCGGAAGAGCATGCGGCCACCGTCATGCCCGGTTTCACGCACTTGCAAGTGGCGCAGCCGGTGACGCTCGGCCATCACCTGCTGGCCTACGTCGAGATGCTTGGCCGCGACCGCGCCCGCGCCCAGGATTGCCGGCGGCGGCTCAACGAATGCCCGCTCGGCGCGGCGGCGTTGGCCGGCACGTCGTTCCCGATCGACCGCCAGATGATATCCACGGCGCTCGGCTTCGACCGGCCGGCGGCGAATTCGCTGGACGCCGTCTCCGACCGCGACTTCGCCCTCGAATATTTGAGCATGGCGACGATCCTGGCGGTGCATCTGTCGCGGCTGGGCGAGGAGATCGTGCTATGGTGTTCCGCGCAGTTCGCCTATGCTCGGATGCCGGATTCGTATTCCACCGGCAGCTCGATCATGCCGCAGAAGCGCAACCCGGACGCCGCCGAGTTGATCCGCGCCAAGGCCGGCGAGGTGATCGGGGCGCTGATGGCGCTGGCGGTGGCGATGAAGGGCCTGCCGCTGGCCTACGGCAAGGACATGCAGGAGGACAAGGTTCCGGTGTTCAGGGCAACCGACACGCTCACGCTTTGTCTCGCCGCGGTGACCGGGATGGTGAATGGAATGCATTTTGACAAGGCCCGTATGAAGGCCGATGCCGTCGGCGGCTTCGCCACCGCCACCGATCTCGCCGACTGGCTGGTGCGCGAACTCGGGATGCCGTTCCGCAACGCTCACCATGCAACCGGCCGGCTGGTGGCGATGGCCGAGAAGAAAGGCGTCGACTTGGAGCGTCTGACCCTGGCCGAGATGCGCTCCGTCTGTTCCGGCATCACCAAGGCCGTCTACGGCGTGCTCGGCGTCAAGAACGCGGTGGAAAGCCGCTCAAGCGACGGCGGCACGGCGCCGAAGCGCGTACGCGCGGCGGCCAAGGCGGCGCGCAAGAGGTTCCTGCAATGAGCGCCCGGCGAATCCACGGATCGGCATCGATGACGGTCGCGGCCGTCCTCGCGGTGGCGCTGGGGTTGGCGGCGTGCGGCGTCAAATCGTCGCCGCAGTATCCGGAAGGCTCGACCTATCCCCGCGAGTATCCAGCGCCGGGCGACGGCAAGTCCGCGCCCGCAGACAAGGCCAGGGAAGGCGGCGTTTCGCCGTTGGGCTTCCCTTACGAATATCCCAATCGGCCGCCGTCGCGCTGACACCCACGGGCGGGCCCGACCATGGATCACTTTCAGTACCGGGACGGCGAGTTGTGCGCCGAGGCGGTTCCGGTCCGACGCATCGCCGATGACGTCGATACGCCTTTCTATTGCTATTCGACGGCGACGCTGGAGCGGCACTACCGGGTGTTCACGGAGGCGCTTACCGGCCTCGACGCCCTCGTCTGTTTCTCGGTGAAGGCCAATTCCAACCTGGCGGTGATCGCCACTCTCGCCAATCTGGGCGCCGGCGCCGACGTGGTCTCGGGCGGCGAATTGAAACGGGCGCTGGTCGCCGGCGTGCCCGCCGACCGGATCGTCTTCGCCGGCGTCGGCAAGACGACGGACGAGATGGCGGCGGCGCTAAAGGCCGGCATCTTGCAGATCAACGTCGAATCGGCGCCGGAGTTGGAGATGCTCGCCCAAGTCGCAACCTCGCTCGGCCGCGAGGCGCCGATCGGCATTCGTGTCAATCCGGACGTCGACGCCCACTCGCACGCCAAAATCACCACCGGCAAGCGCGAGAACAAGTTCGGCGTGCCGCTGGCGGACGCGCGCGAGCTCTATCGCCGCGCCGCCAAGATGAAGGGCATTCGCGTCGCCGGCGTCGCCGTCCACATCGGCTCGCAGATCCTGACTCTGGAACCGTTCCGCGAGGCGTTTCGGCTCACCGCCGAATTGACGCAGGCGCTCCGTGCCGACGGCCACGACATCCGATGGGTCGACCTCGGCGGCGGCCTCGGCATCCCTTACGAGAACGAGACGCCGCCGACGCCGGCGGAATACGGCGCCCTGGTCAAGTCGGTGATCGGCCCCCTCGGCTGCCGCCTGATACTCGATCCCGGACGCTTGATCGCCGGCAACGCCGGGGTCTTGGTCAGCCGGGTGCTTTTGGTCAAGGCCGGCGCTACCCATGATTTCGTCATCGTCGATGCGGCGATGAATGATTTTATCCGGCCGACGCTTTATAATGCCCACCACGCCATCGTGCCGGTGAGGGAATCGGCGTATGGCGCAGTCTCGAAGGAGGTTGAAGTGGTCGGTCCGGTGTGTGAATCGGGCGATACCTTCGGCTGGACGCGCCGGTTGCCGGCAATCGCCGCGGGCGATCTTATTGCCTTGCGCACCGCTGGCGCCTACGGCGCCGTCATGGCATCGGCTTACAACACCCGGCCGCTGGTTCCGGAAGTCCTGGTCCGCGACGACGCCTACGCCGTCGTCCGCGAGCGCATCTCCGTCGACGACATGCTGGCGCGCGAGACGCTGCCCAAGTGGCTGGCCGCCGGCACACGCGCGAAGCGGAAGGCTGGCCGATGAGCGGACACGCGGCGCCGGACCAGGACAACGTCGCCACGACCGTCGGCAAGGGCTGGCGCCGGCGCTACCAGGTGTTGATGGAACTGGCGCGGGCGGCCTTGACCTGGGAGCGGCTGTGGCCGTGCGTGTGGCCGGCCGTCGGCGTCGCCCTGCTGTTCGTGGCGGTGGCGCTGCTGGATCTGCTGCCGCTGCTGCCGTTCTGGCTGCACTCGCTGATATTGATTCTGTTCGCCGCCGCTTTCGGCTTTCTGGTTCGCGACGCGGTCGTCGGCTTCGATCCGGTGGACGAGAGGGCGACCCGCCATCGCCTCGAGCGGGACAGTGGCCTCAATCATCGCCCGCTGACGGCGATCCACGACCGGCTGGCTTCCGGCCTATCGGACACTGGCGCCCAGTCGCTGTGGCGGATACACATCGAACGCATGGCCGGCGCGGTCCGCAAGCTGCGTCTCGGCTGGCCGTCGCCGGGCTTGGCCCGCTTCGATCCCTATGGGCTCCGGGCGGTATTGTTGCTGTTGCTGGTGATCGCCGCCGCCGCCGGCGGCAGCGAGGCGACGGCGCGGCTGGAGCGCGCCTTGGTGCCGAAGATCGCCGTCGGCGCCGACGGCCCGATGAAGCTCGACGTCTGGATCACGCCCCCTGCCTATACCGGGCTGGCGCCGATATTCCTCGAGCGTTCGGCGATGGTGGCCTCGGCCGGCCAAGGCGAGGACGCGGTGCCGGCGCGGGTGCGGGTGCCGGTGGGCAGCACACTGCTGGCGCAGGCCGGCGGCGCCCGCGCCGCGCCTGTTCTGAAGGTCGGCGGCCGGACGATCCAGTTCGCCGCCATCAGCGAGGCGAGCGATACCGGGAGCTACCGGCTGGAAACCGTCGTCGAGGACGCCGATCAGGGCGCCGATCTGCTCGAGGTTCTGGTCAGGGACCGGCAAGTCGCCCGCTGGGCGGTGCAGGTGGTCGCGGATTCGCCGCCGAGCGTCGAGTTCCTGCAGGCGCCGTCGCGCACCGGGCGCGCGCAGGTGCGCGTCGATTACGAAGCCCGCGATGACTACGGCCTCGCGGGTGTGCAGGTGGTGATCCGCCATCCCGAGGGACGCTTCGTTCCCGGCGGCCAGCCGTCGATCCGCGCCGAGCTGGCGCTGCCGGACCCGGGATCGAACCGCATCGCCAGCTCGAGCATCCAGGACTTCAGCGCCCATCCGTGGGCTGGATTGCAGGTGCTGATCCAGTTGCACGCGATCGACGCCCGCGGTCAGGCCGGCCAAAGCGATGCCATCGCTATCGTCCTGCCGGAGAGGATCTTCAATCACCCGGTGGCGCGTGCCATCGCCGAGGCACGTAAGAAGTTGAACACGCCGACCGAGCCGGTCGTTCGCGACGTGGTGACGGCACTGCGCGACCTCGCCACCCGGCCGTCGCATTTCTATGACGACACGGTGGTATTCCTGGCGCTGACGGTCTCGGCGAGCCGGCTGTCGCACGACAAGACCGAAGCCGGCATCGGCGCGGTGCAGGAGTTGTTGTGGGAAACCGCGCTCCGTATCGAGGACGGCGAGTTCGCCATCGCCGAGCGCGACCTGCGCAAGATCCAGGAAAGCCTAATGCGGGCGCTGCAGGGGAAGGCGGACTCGGCCGAGATCGAGCGCCTGATGGATGAACTGCAGAGAGCGCTCGACAAGTACATGTCGGCGCTAGCCGAGCACTTGAAGAAGCAGGGCTTGGAAGAATTGCCGATCAATCCGTCGCGGTTCATGGATGCGACCGATCTGCAGCGGATGATCGAGGAGGCCCGCGAGCTTGCCCGCACCGGTGCGCTCGACGCCGCCAAGCGCATGCTGTCGAACCTGCAGCGGATGCTCGACAGCCTGCGCAGCGGCATGCAGGCCGGCAAGCCGCGCGAAGGCATGGCCCAGGCCAAGAAGCTGATGGACGGGCTGCGCGATCTGACACAACGCCAGCAGAAGGAACTCGAAAAGACCTTCCAGCGGATGCAACAGCGCGAGGGCGCGATGCGCACCTTGCCGCCGCAACAGGGCGGCCAGAGCCCGGACGCGCAGCAGCAGCGCCGTTCAGGCCGCGGCGGCGACAAGGGCGAGGGTGAAGGAAAGGGCGCCGCCGAGCAGGAAGCGCTGCGCCGCGACCTCGGCCGGCTGATGCTGCAGATGGACGAATTTTTCGGCAGCATCCCGGAACAATTCGGCAAAGCCGAGCGCGCCATGCGCGGCGCCGCCCGCGCCCTCGGGAACGACCAGCCCGGCGACGCGGTGCCGTTGCAGACCGAGGCGCTCAATCAGTTGCAGCAGGGCACCGAGAACATGGCCGAGCAGATCGCCCGACGCATGGGCGGCGCCATGGGCGTGGCCCGCGGCCAGCAGGGCCAGCAACCGGGCGAGGGTCGCGACCCGTTCGGCCGTGACCCGGCGGGTGCGCTGGGTACCGCCATCGACGACGGCGACGTCAAGATTCCGGACCAGATGGAACAACGCCGCGCCCGCGAGATTCTTCAGGAGCTGCGCCGCCGCGCCGGCGAGCGCTATCGCCCGGAGCCGGAGCGCGACTACATCAACCGGCTGCTCAGGCGTTTCTAAGCGATTTCACGGGACTTCGCGAAAATTTCGGGGACGCCGCGGGCCGGCGGCCGACTATTTCTTCTTCGCCGCCGGCTTGTCTTCCTTGGTGAAGGTGACTTCGAGCCGGCGGGCAAGCGCCGACGGCTCCGGCAGTTGCGCCTTGAAGGCAATGTTCTGGCCGGCCGGCAGCCGGTTCTTCAGCGGCGCTGCGACAACGTGCTGAACCTCGACGCCGCTGCCGTCCAGCAGTCCGACGCGGAGCATCGGCACCTGCCGGTCGTCCTTGGAGACGTTGGCGACCACGCCGGACACCACCAGCGCATCGACGCCGCCCTCGACCGTACGCGCCGAAGTGACGTCGCGAATCTCGAGACCGGCGCCGAGCTCCTCGCCGCCGAGTCCGACCATGGCGTAGATGCCAGCGGCGCCCGGCCACAGGCCGACGATGAAGCCGCGGCCGAAGAACATCCCGGCGATGATCGCCACAACCAGCACCGCAGCGACGATGCCGATGATCTTGCCCATGCCGCCTTTTTCAACCTCCGCGGCGCCCGCTTCGTCTTCGGCGTCGGTTTGGAACACCTGCGGAATCGGCTCCGGCTCGGGAAGCTGTTCGAGCGCGTTGAGGTCTTCGACGTTCTCGCCCGCGCCGGTATCCTGCAGCGACTGAATCGCTTCCGGCTCCGGCTCGTCGCCGAACATTTCGTCGAGTTGCTCCGGCGACAGTGCTCCTGCCTCGGGGGTCGGGGGAGACAGCGTGGCCGCCGGTTGCGGCGCCGGCTCGGGTTCGGGCTCCGGCATCGGTTCCGGTTCCGGTATCGGTTCCGGCTCCGGTTCGGGCATCGGCAGCTGAGGCGGCGGTGGAGCAGCGGCCGGGTATCCCGCCTGGGCGTAAGCCATTTGCGGATCGGCCATCGGCTGCGCGTACGGCATCGGTTGCGCGTACGGTGACATCGGTTGCGCGTACTGCGGCATCGGCGGCGGCGCCATCCGCGGCGCCGACGTCCTGACCGGATTTTGATTCCATGAATTACCGCAGTTGCCGCAGCGCACGGTCTTGCCGGCGCCGATGGCGCGGGAATCGACCGAATAATGGGTTTGGCAGTTCTGACAGGTTATAATCATCGCCGGCCGCTTGCGTAAACGACTGTCGTTTATAGGCATATCTCGGCATCAACGCAACCCGCGCCCGAGCCCGGAAGACCCGGCCGGGAGGCTGGACGGTCGGACTTTTAACTGGCATTGTCCCGGGCCAACGGGGGCGTGCGCGCCGACACGTCGCGACGCGTCCTGACGCGTCCCCCGGGGCGGCCAAGGAGCGATTTCGGGGTGACCACCGACGATATCGAACCGATGGTGCGATTTGAAAACGTCGGCCTCCGCTATGGGCTCGGTCCGGAGGTCCTGCAGGACGTGACGTTTTCGCTGGCGCCGGGATCGTTTCATTTCCTGGTCGGCAATAGTGGCGCCGGCAAATCCTCGCTCCTTAAGCTCATCTATCTTGCGCTGAAGCCGTCGCGCGGCCTGATCGCGCTGTTCGGCCGCGACATCGCGACGACGCCGAGGCGGGAACTGCCGGCGATGCGCCGGCGTGTCGGCGTCGTATTCCAAGAGTTCAGGCTGCTCAACCACTTGTCCGCGTTCGACAACGTTGCTTTGCCGCTGCGGGTCGCCAGTGCGCGCAAGAGCGATATCCAAAAACACGTCGTCGAGCTCCTGACCTGGGTTGGCCTCAAAGACCACCTCGACGCGCGGCCGCCGACCCTTTCCGGTGGCCAGCAGCAACGCGTCTCCATCGCCCGCGCGGTGATCGGCAGGCCCAAGCTGCTGCTCGCCGACGAGCCGACCGGCAACGTCGACGACCGGATGGGCATGCGGTTGATGCACCTGTTCGAGGAACTAAACAAGCTCGGCACCACGGTCATCATCGCCACCCACAACAACCATCTGGTCGAGCGGCTCGGCTATCCGAAGATGCACCTAGACGAAGGCTGGCTGAAGATGATCGACGGCAGCCCGCGGAAGCCTCAACAGGGATCGGCGCAGACGAAGCCCGGCGACCCGCGCCCGGGCGACGGGCCCGGCGACGGTAAACCCAACCTGGAGAAGCTGATCTGAATGTTTTCCGGACGCTCCGACCTGCCGCTCGATAAGGACGCGCTCAGCCGCTTCCTGCCGTGGCTGATCGCGTTCATGGTGTTCCTGGCGGTCCTCGCCATGGCCGGGATGCTGGCCCTGAACACGGTCGCCCAGCGCTGGGACCGCGGTATCAGCGGCACGCTGACCGTGCAGATCACGCCCGTCGACGATCCGGCGAAGGACGCGGAACGGCTGCAGGCGGTGCTCGCCATACTCGCCGCGACGCCGGAGATCGCACGCTATGAATCGCTCGGCGACGACCGGTTGATGCAGCTCCTGGAGCCGTGGCTCGGCGCTGCCGCCGGCGCCCGCGACCTGCCGTTGCCGCGACTCGTCGACGTCGAGTTGAAGCCGAAGGCGTCGCTTGACGTACAGGCGCTGTCGCGGCGGCTTTCCGGCCGCGTGCCCGGCGCCAGCATCGACGACCATCGTGTCTGGCTCGAACGCCTAGTGCGGCTGATTCAGTCGGTGCAAGGGCTGGCCACCCTGGTGCTGATGTTCATCGCGCTGGCCACCGTCGGTACCGTCATCTTTACCACCCGTACCGGCCTCGCCGTTCACCGCGAGGCGATCGAGGTGCTGCATCTGATCGGCGCCCAGGACTCCTACGTCGCCCGGCAGTTCGCTGGCCGCGCGCTGGCGCTGGGGTTGAAGGGGGGCGTCATCGGCCTGGCGCTGGCGGTGCCGACGCTGCTGGCGATCGGCTATTTCGCCCAGCAGCTGGATTCCAGCCTGGTCCCCACCGTCCGGCTCGGCACCGTGCACTGGGCGATCGTCGGCTTGCTGCCGGTCGTGGTAGCGATCATCGCCATGATGACGGCGCGCCTGACGGTGCTGAAGACGCTGTCGCGGATGCTTTAGCGCCGTGCCTGTCCCCATCCCCTCGCGGCATTCGACGGGCGGCCGCCCGGGCGGCGACGGCCAAAGCCGATGATGCGCGCCGGTCGCGAACGGCGGGTTCGGCGGGTCCTTGTCAATTTGACCGTCGTGCTGATCGTCGTAGTCGGCCTGTGGACGTGGGGCCTGTTCCGGTTCGTCGACGCGATCCCGACCACTGTTGCCGACGCGACGACGCCGACCGATGGCATCGTGGTGTTGACCGGCGGCACCCAACGCCTGAGCGCGGGGCTGGATCTGTTGTCCCGGGACCTGGCCAAAAAGCTGTTCGTCTCCGGCGTCTATCAGGGTGTCGACGTACGCGCCCTGTTGCAGGCGGTGAAGCGGCGCCCCGGCGGACTCGAGGATCGGATCGCCATCGGCAACGCCACCAACACCACCGGCAACGCGATCGAGACCACGGCGTGGATGACGGAACAGAAATACAGCTCGCTCCGGCTGGTGACCGGCGCCTACCACATGCCGCGCAGCCTGCTCGAGTTCCGTCACGCCATGCCCACCGTCACGTTGGTGCCGCACCCGGTGTTCCCCGGCCACGTCAAGCAGGACCGCTGGTGGACGTGGCCCGGAACAGCCAACCTGCTGGTCGGCGAATACGTCAAGTATCTGTTCGCGTGGTCGCGGCTGAAGATTGCAGGGCTGTTCGGCAACGTCGGTCAAGCCATCGAAGGCAAAGCCAAGGCGCGGGCCTGAGGCGCCGATGGCATTTTTCCGCTCGCTGTTGTTTAACGTCTTCTCGATCGTCCTGCACGTCATCCTGCTGGTCGGTATGCTGGCGCTGCTGCCGCTGCCACGGCGATGGATGCAGGCGACGGTGCGATTGTGGACGCACACCATCCGGGCCGGGCTCCGCCATATCGTCGGACTCGATTTCGAGGCGCGCGGCCTCGAGCACCGGCCGGCCGGCTCGGCGGTGATCGCGTGCAAGCACCAGTCGGCATGGGACACCTTTGTGTTCTATCTGCTGCTCAACGACCCCAACTACATCATGAAGACGGAACTGATACGGATTCCGTTGTGGGGCTGGTACGCGCGGAAGTGCGGCGCCATCTCCGTCGACCGGACGGGCGGCGCCGCGGCGCTGAAGAAAATGGTGCGCGACGTCGAGGACCGAATGGCCAGAGGCCGCCAGGTGATCGTGTTCCCGGAAGGCACCCGCACGGCGCCCGGGACCCGCCGGCCCTACCAACCCGGAATCGCCGCCATCTACAAGCAGACCCAGGCGCCGGTGGTGCCGGTGGCGGTCAATTCCGGGCTGTTCTGGGGTCGCCGCAGCTTTCGCAAGCAACCGGGCGTGGTGACCCTGCAGTTCCTGGCGCCGATGCCGAAAGGGTTGAAACGCGACGCCTTCATGGCCGAGCTTGAAAAACGCATCGAGACCGCGACCGACGCGCTGGTTGCCGAGGCCCGGGCGCGCTTCCCGCATCTCGCTGGCGGCGACTGAACGGCTGTTCGAGACCGTTGCCGCCTACCCCCCGGGTTGTGGACCGATTTGTGGAAAACCTCTGATCAAAGGACTGTGGAAAGCGGGTACGGAATCGCCAGGCCCTTGCCTTTCAAGGCCCTGGAAATGCCTGAGAATCAGAATAATTCTTATGGAAACATAACAAGAACTTTTGATTGACCGGGGACGCCGGCGAGCCTAGATTAGGAAACGAAAACCCCCGGATTCCGTGTAAAATCCGGGTAACCATCGGGATTGCCGACGCATCGGTGGTTCGGCCGTAGCCGGGCCGCGCCGGTCCGGTGTCGGCGGGGTCGCCAATGAACAAGCCAGCGCCCATCTCCCAGCAGATCTGGGACATGAAATACCGCCTGAAAACGGCCGACGGCCACCCTGTGGACAAAACCATGGCCGACAGCCTGACCCGGGTCGCTTATGCGCTTGCCGCCCCGGAGGCCGACGCAACCTATTGGCAGCAAAAGTTTTTCGAGGCGATGGACGACTTCCGCCTGTTGCCGGCCGGGCGCATCCTGGCGGGCGCCGGGGCCGGCCGCAAGGTGACGCTGTTCAA
This sequence comes from Rhodospirillales bacterium, assembly GCA_036393575.1. GTDB lineage: Bacteria > Pseudomonadota > Alphaproteobacteria > Rhodospirillales > Casp-alpha2 > JACPJY01. Next base: position 27,207 of record DASWGT010000011.1, read on the forward strand.
CTGCTTCGTGATGGGCGACATCCCCGACGACATGACCGGCATCTTCGAGCACCTGAAGGAAGCGGCGCTCACCATGCAGCAGGGCGGCGGCATCGGCTACGACTTCTCGACGCTGAGGCCGAAGGGCGCTGAGGTGAAGGGCGTCGGCGCCGACGCCTCGGGGCCACTCAGCTTCATGGACGTTTGGGACGCCATGTGCCGCACCATCATGAGCGCCGGCTCCCGGCGCGGCGCCATGATGGGGGTGTTGCGCTGCGACCATCCCGACATCGAGGCCTTCATCGAGGCCAAGCGCGAGCCAGGGCGGCTCCGCATGTTCAACTTGTCGGTGCTGGTGACCGATGCCTTCATGCAGGCGGTCAAAGAGGACGCGGCGTGGGAGCTGAAGTTCAACGGCACCACGTACAGGAGCCTGCCGGCGCGCGAGCTGTGGGAGAAGATCATGCGCGCCACCTATGCCTACGCCGAGCCGGGGGTGGTGTTCATCGATCGCATCAACGCCAAGAACAACCTCTATTACTGCGAGACCATCCACGCCACCAACCCGTGCGGCGAACAGCCGCTGCCGCCCTACGGCGCCTGCCTGTTGGGCTCGGTCAACCTGGCGAAGCTGATCGAAAAGCCGTTCACCGACGCGGCGCGGCTCGACCTCGGGACGTTCGAGGAGCTGGTGGCGATCGCCGTCAGGATGATGGACGACGCCATCGACGTCTCCAACTTCCCGCTTCCGGCACAGGCTCACGAGGCCAAGGCCAAGCGCCGCATCGGCCTCGGCGTCACCGGGCTCGCCGACGCGCTGATCATGTGCGGGGCGCGCTACGGCGGCGCCACCGCGGTGACGCTGACCGAGAACTGGCTCCGGGCGCTGCAGCGCGCCGCCTACCTGGCGTCCGTCGAGCTCGCCCGCGAGAAGGGGGCGTTCCCGCTGTTCGACAAGGAAAAGTACCTGGCGGGCGAGTCGATCGCGACGCTAGACGCCGACCTGCGCGCCTTGATCGCCGAGCACGGCATCCGCAACGCGCTCCTGACCTCGATCGCGCCGACCGGCACCATCTCGCTGTTCGCCGACAACGTGTCGTCGGGCCTGGAACCGGTGTTCAGCTTCAAGTATTCGCGCCACGTGCTGATGCCCGACGGCAGCCGCCGCGAGGAGGAAGTCAGCGACTACGCCTACCGCCTCTACAAGCGCACCTTCGGCGAGGCGGCACCCCTCACCGCCGCCTTCGTCGACGCCCAGGAGCTGACCCCCAACGACCACCTGGTGATGCAGGCGGCGTGTCAGAAATACATCGATAGCTCGATCTCGAAGACCATCAACTGCCCGGAGAGCATCTCGTTCG
>DASWGT010000012.1:0-1550 GCA_036393575.1 Rhodospirillales bacterium
GATCCCAGCGACGACTGGTGCATGGACGGCAGCAGCACGCCGAGCGCGATGAAGAAGAACAGCACCTTGCTGAGCTTGCGCTTGACGTCCTTGAGGCCGAGCTTTTCGAGAAACACCGGCGAGAATTCGATCCACATCACGAAGATGTAGGCGGTGATGCACACGCCGACCTCGAACATCACCGAGTTGATCTGCGCGTAGCCCGGCCAGAACAGGTGCCAGACGTTCCAGTAGCGGCCGAGGTCGAAGATCACCGAGGCGCCGGCAAGGGTGTAGCCGAACAAGCTCGCCAGCAGCGCCGGCCGTACCAGCGGGTGGTATTCGCCGCGGTTGAAGATGTACACCAGCAGCGCCATCGCGTAGCCGCCGCAGGCGAGCGCCGAGCCGACCATCACGTCGTAGGCGATCCAGATGCCCCAGGGGAAGCCGTCGCTGATGTTGGTGACCGCCCCCAATCCGAAAAAGAAACGGATCAGCAGGATCACGCCCGCGATCGCCGTCAGCCCGGCCAGCACGACGGTGACCGGTGTCACCAGCCGGCCGCCGAGCGGCGCTACTGCATGTTGTGCATTCGCCATGAACGCCTCCTATTTCCTGCCACGACCGTCGTTGCCATCGTCGTCATCTTCATGCCTGGTGTTGCGCTTCGCGACCACGCTCAACACACCGAGCACCACCGCCGGCAGCGCCAGATATTTGTACAGCGTGTGTTGCACGCCCTCGGAGATGCTGGCGTACGAGCGCTCCGGCAACGGCGGGTGGCCGAGCTTGTCGAACGGCAGCGCGGCGAGCTTGATCATCTGGGTGCCGCCGAGTTCCTTGTCGCCGTAGACCTGCTGCACGTACTTCCCGGCCACGCCCTGGTAACTCCAGTCGGGCCCGCCGAGCCGGCCACGCGGAAATGTAGTCTTCTCGCCCGGCTTGAGCGCCAGCCGCCGGCGCGCCTCGGCACTGAGATCGGTCACCTTGCCATAGAGCGTGGCGCCGGTCGGGCACACCTCGGCACAGGCCGCGTAATTTCCATCGGGAATGCGATGCCGGCACAGCTCGCACTTGCCGATTTTTGGCAGTGCCTTGTTGTACTCGAAGCGCGGTATCCCGAACGGACAGGCGGCGACACAGTAGCGGCAGCCGATGCAGGCGCCCGCGTCGTAGGCCACGATGCCGGTCACCGGGTCCTTGATCATCGCCGACACCGGGCAGGCCGAGACGCAGGACGGATCGACACAGTGCAGGCACGACTGCTTCATGAAGGCATAGCCGTCGACCTCCTCATCCTTGCGGTTGGCCTTGCCCGAGTCGTAAACCTTGATGATGTTGTAGGTGGAGCCCGAGAGGTCGAGCGGCGCATCCCACATCGGGAAATCCTCGCTGATCGGATCGGGCGGGAGGTTGTTGACGCGTTTGCACGCGGTCACGCAGGCCTTGCAGCCGATACACAGCGTGCTGTCGAACAGCAGGCCGAGCGCCTCCGGCGGCATGGTCTTGTTCGGCCGCGCCTCCGCCGCGGAGCCCGCCGTCAGCATGGCACCGCCGGCGACGGTCCCCTT
>DASWGT010000013.1:0-4154 GCA_036393575.1 Rhodospirillales bacterium
GGGCGCCTTTCCGACCCTCGACCGTGAAGCGCAGGTCGGCCATGGTCTCCTCGAACAGCCGTGTCCAGGCGCCGCGGCCGGCAACGTATTTCTCGTGCAGAAGCTTTTCCAGCTCGTCGGAAAGCTGGTGCGGGCGGAACACCCGGTTGTCGCGGATCCACGACTCGTAATGGGCGGCTTTCGGGTGCTTGAGTTGCCGCTTCAGGCGTTTGTCCGGGATGCGGTTGAGCTCGAGGCTGAAGAACACGGTCTCGGTCGAGATTCGCGTCACCCGCTCCTGCATGGTTTGGAAGTAGGCGCCGGTCCTGGGATTACTGAGATCGGTGACGTAGCGCAGGTGCGCGTAGCTCATGATCCGCTGCAGGCGTTCGGCCAGCTTCTCGTAGCGGGCGATGGCGCCGCCGAGGCCCTTGCCGTCGAGGCGGACAAGTTGGCCCTCGTAGGCAGCGCGGAAATTCTTGGCCTCCTTCTCCGCCCACCCGAGGTCGGCGTTCAAAGCCCGTGCGTCGGGCCCGGAATAGAGGTCCTTCAGGTTCCACCGGGGAAGCCCGCCTGTCGCGTCTTTCGTCGGCGTCCTGGTGGCGCTGGCTTTGCTCATGTCGTCTCCCTTGCACCGGCTGCGCGTCGTCGCCGGGGCAGCCCGGCTGGACAGCCATATAATGATGGAAATACCCCGCGGCAACGACAATGATAGGCGCCGAAACCGGAAGGGAACCCCCAATATGGGCGACCGCGACTGGCCCAACCTCGCGGCCATGTTCTTCGACCAGGTCGACCGGCTCGGCGAGCGGCCGTTCCTGTGGAAGAAGCGCGGCGGCGTGTACAAGCCCTTGAGCTGGGGCGACACCGCGGCGCGCGTGACGCCGCTGGCCCGCGCCCTCGTCGGGCTCGGCGTCGGCAAGGGCGATCGCGTAGTGCTGCTGTCCGAGAACCGCCCGGCGTGGCTGATCGCCGACATGGCGATCATGTCGATCGGTGCGATCACGGTGCCGGCCTACATCACCAGCACCCAGAATGACTACCTGCACATCCTCCGCGACTGCGGCGCCAAGGGCGCCATCGTTTCCGACCGCACGCTGTCGCGTAAGCTGCTGCCGGCGGCCCACATGGCGCCGGAGGCCAAGTTCGTGATCTCCATGGACCCGCCGGAGATTTCCCAGCAGCTCAGCGTCGAGGTGCTGCATCTGGACGACGCCGTGCTGCGCGGCCGCGAAGGGCACCACAACATCGTCGAGATGGCACGCAAGTGGTCTCCCGACGACACCGCCTGCATCATCTACACCTCGGGCACCGGCGGCGTGCCGAAAGGGGTGATGCTGAGCCACCGCAACATCCTATCCAACTGCGAGGACGCGCGCGACGCGCTCAAGTCGCTCGGCATCGACAATAACGTGTTCCTGTCGTTCCTGCCGCTCAGCCATTCCTATGAGCACATGGCCGGGCAGTTCTTCCCGATGTCCATCGGCGCCGAGATCTATTACGCCGAGGGCGCCGAGACGCTTGCCACCAACATGGTCGAGGCGCGACCGACCATGATGACGGCGGTGCCGAGGCTTTACGAGAGCCTCTACCAGCGGATCACCGCCGGGGTGCGCAAGTCGGGTGCGCTCAAGCAGAAGATGTTCGCCAAGGCCGTCGAGCTCGGCACCCGCCGCTACCGGGACCCGGGCAGCCTGAGCGTCGCCGAGCGCGTTCAGGACTGGCTACTCGATAGGCTGGTGCGCGACAAGGTGCGGCGACGTTTTGGCGGCCGGCTGAAGGCGCTGGTGTCGGGCGGCGCGCCATTGAATCCTGACATCGGCATCTTCTTCACCGCGCTGGGCTTGCGCATCCTGCAAGGCTACGGCCAGACCGAGACGTCGCCATGCGTGAGCGTCAACAGGCCTGATCACGTCAAGCTTCACACCGTCGGGCCACCGATGAAGGGCGTCGAGGTACGGATCGACGATGACGGCGAGATTCTGGTCAAGGGCGACCTGGTGATGCAGGGCTATTGGGGCAACGAGGCGGCGACCCGGGAGACCATCCGCGACGGCTGGGTACACACCGGCGACATCGGCCTGATCGACGATGATGGGCATCTGCAGATCACCGACCGCAAGAAGGACATCATCGTCAATTCCGGCGGCGACAACGTTTCGCCGCAGCGCATCGAGGGTATCCTGACCCTGGAGCCGGAGATTGCCCAGGCGATGGTCTACGGCGACAAGCACCCGCATCTGGTCGGCCTCCTGGTTCCCGACGCCGAGTGGCTGGCCAAATGGTCGGTTGAGACCGGCAAGACCGGGACACTGAAGGATCTTGTCCAAGACCCGGCGCTCGCGAAGACGCTCGCCGCCGTGGTCGAGCGGGTCAACGGCGGCCTGTCGCAGATCGAGAAGGTGCGTCGATTTGCCGTCGCCGCCGAGCCGTTCACCCCCGACAACGGGCTGCTGACGCCGACGCTCAAGATCCGCCGCCACAAGATAAAGGAAATCTACGGCGAACGGCTGAAGGCGCTGTACCGCTAGGGGGCGGCGGCGCCGCGCCGGACCTGGGCGATGGCGATGCCGGCCAGGATCACGACCAGCGCCGCCACCGCCTCCGCCGTCACCTGTTCGTCCAGCACCACCGCACCCCAGCCGACGCCCAATACCGGGATCAGGTAATTGACGAGGGCGACCATGCTCGGTCCCGCCGTCTGCACCAAGTAAAAGAAGATGATGGTCGCGAACGCCGTCGGGAACAGCCCGAGATAGAGCGCGGCGGCGATCGCGGCGTCGTCTGGCCGCAAACGCCACGGCGCGTCGATGGCGAGCGCCAGCGGCGCCATGATGACGCTGGCGACGATCATCACGGCGGCCGAGCGCGCGATCAGCGGCGCCGGCGGCATGTTGCGGGCAAGGATCATGGCGACGCCGTAGCTGAAGGCGCCGGCCGCTACCGCCAGCTGCCGCCAAGCGTCGCCGCCCAGGCCCTTCAGCGCCTCGGGCCCGACCAGGATGATGACGCCGCAAAAGCCGATGACGACGCCGATGAGCTTGCCCCGGGTCATGCGCTCGCCGTCGGCGAAGAAATGCGCGAGCACCACGGTGGCGAGCGGCATGATCGACATCAGGATGGCGGCGAGGCCGCTGTCGACGTGCTCCTCTCCCCAGTTGATGAGGGTGAACGGCAGGCCGTTGCCGATGATGCCGATCAGCACGCAATAGGTCCAGAACCGCGCGCCCCGCGGCAGCGCCGCGCCTTGCACGCGTACGAATCCATATAGCACCACCGCCGCTACCACGACCCGGCAGGCAGCCAGCGTCACGGGCGGGATGCTCCCCACGCCCACTTTGATCGTCATGAACGACGAGCTCCAGATCAGCGACAGGAGAAACAGCCAGCCGAATTGACGAAGCATCCGAGTCCTCTGCGTGGAACCGCCGTCGTGGCGCTCCGCGCTACACCCCGTAGTAGTCGCGGTACCAAGCTACCAACTTAGGCAGCCCGACGTCGATCGGCGTCGTCGGCTTGAAGCCGAAGTCGCGTGCGGTCTCGGCGATGTCGGCGTAAGTCTCCTTGACGTCGCCGGTTTGCATCGGCCGGAAAGCGACCTCCGCCTTCTTGCCGAGCGTCTTCTCGAGCACCGAGATGAAGCGCATCAAGGGCTCGGACGCGTTGTTGCCGATGTTATAGAGCTTGAACGGCGGCTTGTCCTTGCCGGCCGCCGGTGGCTTCGCCACGCAGGCCATCAGCCCGGCAATGATGTCGTCGATGTAGGTGAAATCGCGCTTCATGTCGCCGTTGTTGAACACCTCGACCGGCTCGCCGGCCAGAATCTTGCGCACGAAGATGAAGGCCGCCATGTCGGGCCGGCCCCACGGCCCGTAGACGGTGAAGAACCGGAGCCCGGTGATCGGCATCCCGTAAACATGCGCGAAGGCGTGGCTGATCAACTCGCCCGCCCGTTTGGTGGCAGCATAGAGCGACAGCGGCGTGTCGACCGGGTCATTGACCGAGAACGGCAGCTTCGTGTTGCCACCGTATACGGAGCTCGAGGACGCGAACACGAAATGGTCGAGCCGCTCGAGCCCCCGGCACGCCTCCAGCAGCACCAGCTGGCCCTCGACGTTGGCGCGGGTGTAGGCGAACGGGTCGACCAGCGAGTAGCGCACCCCCGCCTGCGCCGC
>DASWGT010000014.1:0-2804 GCA_036393575.1 Rhodospirillales bacterium
GCTCGGTCCGTTTCGACCAGTCGATCGTCAACAAGGACCGCGCCCAAGGGGTCTTCACACAGGATTTCCTCCAGTTCTCCGACCGCATGGTCGAGCAGTACCGCGTTCCACAAGGCAAGTCCGCCATGCAGAAGGCGGCGAGCACCTTCGCGCGTATCGAACAGACGTTCGGCGTGCCCGGGGCGGTGCTGACCGCTTACTGGGGGCTCGAGACCGACTTCGGCGCCTTCGTCGGCGACGGCCCGACCCTCGTTTCGCTGGCGACGCTGGCCTACGACTGCCAGCGGCCGGAGCTGTTCCGCCGGCAGCTTTTGGCGGCGATCGCGGTGATCGACCGTGGCGACCTCAGCGCCGGCGAGATGCGGGGCCCATGGGCCGGCGAGGTCGGTCAGGTGCAGTTCCTGATGGAGCATTACCTGAACTACGGCGTCGACTTCGACGGCGACGGCAGGGTCAACATGTTGAAGAGTTCGGCCGACGCGCTCGCCTCCGCCGGCAACTACCTCCGATCGATCGGCTGGCGCGCCGGCGAGCCGTGGCTCGAAGAGGTGCGCCTGACCCAGGACCTGCCGTGGGAACAGGCCGACATCGCCATCAAGCTGCCGGTTGCGCAATGGGCACTATGGGGCGTGACACGGGCCGACGGCAGTCCGCTCCGCAACGGGCCGAACGCGGCGCTCCACCTGCCCATGGGACGGAACGGTCCGGCATTCCTCGCCTATCCGAACTTCGACACCTTCACCGAATGGAACAATTCGCTGGTCTATGCGACGACAGCCGCCTACTTCGCCACGCGGCTCACCGGCGCCGGCAAGGTGCATCGCGGCTCCGGCGCCGATCTTCTCAGCGTCGACGGCGTCAAGGAGGTGCAGAAGCTGCTTCAGGCGCGCGGTTATAACGTCGGCAAGACCGACGGGATCATCGGCGCGCAGACGCGAGCGGCGGTAAAGGACGTGCAGCAGAAGCTCGGGCTGCCGGCGGACTCCTATCCGGACAAGACCCTGCTGGCACGGCTCAGAAGCGGCGCCTAGCGAATAACAAACGGAAGCGACAACGTTCCGCTCTTGCCGGTGACGGAGTCGCGGAGCGTCGTCTCCACCGAATACTCGCCCGGCGGGATTCCGCTGAAAGTATAGGTGAAGGTCGCCATGAACTCGCGGTTGCGGACGCGGCTCGCGATCTCCAGTTTCTGGAAATCTTCCTGCTCGAAGAGCACCTCGCCGCCGGCGTCCTTGACGATGAGATCGGTCGCAATTCCGGTTCGCCAGATATCGCCGGACCTCTGCCAGCCAAACCCGACGGGCTCGGCGTAGATGATCATCGCGTCGCCGGAGGCGAATTCGTTGCCCTCCCGGGGACTGTAGGCGCCGAAGCCCAATGGCGGCTCGGCGACCCAGATCACGCGGCGGAAGACGAGCGGCGAGTCGCTCCACAGGCTATCGGCTGCCTCGTCGAGAAGGGCCAGGGCGGGGAGAAAATCGCCGGCGGCGGCCAGTTCTTCCGCCTCACCTGCCTTGTCGGCGATCTCGCCGGCGGCTGCCGGAACGAGAAGCAAGGCGCTGACCAATGAACTCGCCAATAGTCGGTACATCTCGCTCTCCTTTGCGGCGCTCGCGAACCGATCCAACCAAACGAGACTATACATCGGCCTTCCTTGCGGGAGATCAAACCGACGCCCTTGCGGGAGTTCAACCCGACGCCGGCGGGTCTCGGGCGACCGTGGATCCAGCGTGGCGGGCCGATGGCCGGAAGGGGCTTGTTAACCCTCGTTACCGTGAACGCCATGGGTTCATTGCGCCTTAAGCAGTGCGCGGCGAAGGTTTTCCTCACGCATCCGAAGGGCCAAGGGCCGCGGGGGTCATGAACCAGATTGTTTATTGCCTGACGCAAGAGCACGACTTGCGGCTCGTGCTGGTGGCGGGTGTCGTCAGTTTCCTGTCGGCTGCGGTCGGGTACGACCTCTTGGCGCGCGCCCGGGTCGAGCGCCGCGCCCTTTGGATCTCGGCGGCGGCGCTGGTCACCGGAAGCGGCATCTGGGCGACGCATTTTATTGCGATGCTCGCCTACGACCCGGGAGTCGCCATCGGCTACGGCATCGCCACAACGGCCTTCTCCGGAATCGCCGGGACCCTGATCGCGGCCTTCGGGTTCGCCGTCATCGTGTACGGGCGGGACGATCGGGTGCTGGCGCCGCTTGCCGGCGTGGTTGTTGGCGGCGGGGTTGCGGTTCTGCACTACGTCGGCATCGCGGCCGTACAGGTGCCGGGCACGATTGCGTGGGACTGGACACTGGTCCTGATTTCGATCGGCGTCGGCTGTGTCTTCGGTGCGGTTTCGACCTGGCTGTTCCAGCGTTCCGAAACGGTGAAAGCCCGCCTGCTGGCGGCGCTGGTGCTGACGATTGCCGTCTGCTCGCATCATTTCACGGCGATGGGGGCAATTACCATCGAGAGGACAATATCGGCGACGGCGCCCATCGGCGACCTGCCGCGGGGCTGGCTGGTCGCGGCCATCGTGACCGCAATGGTGGTCATGCTGTTGTTGGCGGCGGTCGGCGGCACGTTCGACCGGATGCTGGCAAGCCGCGAACTGCGGGAAGCGCGCCGGCTGTCAGCCCTCGCCAACGCGGCCTTCGAGGGAATCGTCATCTGCCGAGACGGCAACATCGTCGACGCCAATGAAAGCTTCTGCCGGTTACTCGGCGTCCGGGCGGAGGAACTGCGCGACACCCAACTGGCCGGATACCTGTCCGCCAGCAGCCAGTACGCACTGGCTACGGCCCTGAATCATAACGTCGCAAACTC
>DASWGT010000015.1:0-6008 GCA_036393575.1 Rhodospirillales bacterium
GCTGCAACGTCTCGATCTCCCGGGTCAGGCGCCGGATCAGAGCGTCGTCGAAGGCGTTGTGGACGTCCGGCCGGTTGAGGGTCACGGTCGCTCGCCCGTCGGCGCGGATGTCGATCAGCACGGATGTGTCGGTCATCGGCAGCTCTGTCTCGAATAATACTCGGCCAACGTCTCGATTTCGTCGTCCTTGAGGTCATAGACCGACGGCGCCATCATGCGATGGAAGCGCTCGTCCTTGTTCTTTTTGATCACGGCGCCGCCGTGGTCGGCTGACTTGCGGAACGCCAGCAACTGCCGGACAAGATAAGTTTTCTTCTGGCCGCCGATGTTCGGGTAGCCGACATACGGATTGACGCCCGTCTCGCCGTGGCAGAAGCGGCAACGGTCGACCAGTGGCGGCCGCGGCGCCTGGGTCTCGGAATAGCTGCGTCGCGGCACGCACGGCAGGCCGGCGAAATATTCGGAGAGGTGTTCGACGCTGGCGTCGCTCAACGGCCGCTCCCATGACGTCATCACCGGATGGTGGCGCTTGATGACCTTGTAGGGGCCCGGGGTCTTCGCCCGCGGCTCGCGAAAGGCTTGCAACTGCCGGGCTAGGTAGTCCTTCTTCTGACCGGCGATGTGGGGCGCGATCTCTTCGGCGCCGGTCATCAGGCCGTGACACGAATTGCAGCCGAACTCCTCGGCCAGCCGGCGGCCGGCCGCCGCGTCGCCTGCAGCCGCCACCGGCCCGGTTGCCGCGACGAAGGCCAGTAGGGCGGCGCCGACGCTCGTTGAACCCGCTCGTATCATCGGCCCTCCTCGGCGGTTCCTAGCGGCGGCCTACATCCGGAACACGCCGAAGGTGGTCTTGCCGATCGGCGCATTCAACGCCGCCGACAGGCCAAGCCCGAGCACCCGGCGCGTGTCCTTGGGGTCGATGATGCCGTCGTCCCACAGCCGTGCGCTGGCGTAATAGGGATGCCCTTGCGTCTCGTACTGCTCCAGGATCGGCCGCTTGAAGGCATCCTCTTCCTCCTTCGACCAGCTACCCCCCTTGGCCTCGATGCCGTCGCGCTTGACCGTCGCCAGCACGCTCGCCGCCTGCTGGCCGCCCATCACCGAGATGCGGGCGTTCGGCCACATCCACAGGAAGCGTGGGCCGTATGCCCGGCCGCACATTGAATAGTTGCCGGCGCCGAAGCTGCCGCCGATGATCACCGTCAGCTTCGGCACCTGGGCACAGGCCACGGCGCTGACCATCTTGGCGCCGTCCTTGGCGATGCCGCGTGCCTCCACCTGCTTGCCGACCATGAACCCGGAAATGTTCTGCAAAAACACCAGGGGGATGCCGCGCTGGGCGCACAGCTCGATGAAATGCGTCGCCTTCAGTGCCGATTCCGAGAACAGGATGCCGTTGTTGGCGATGATGCCGACCGGGAAGCCGACGATGCGGGCGAAGCCGCAGACGATCGTCTCGCCGTAGCGCCGCTTGAACTCGTCGAACGCCGAGCCATCGACGACGCGGGCGATGATCTGGCGCACGTCGAAAGGCATCCGGCGGTCGGTCGGGATGATGCCGTAGACGTCGGCGGCGTTGTAAAGCGGATCCTTCGGCTCGCGCACGTCGAGCTCGACCCGCTTCACCCGGTTCAGGTGGGCGACCGCGCGCCGCGCCAGCTCAAGCGCGTGGGCGTCGTCGTCGGCGACGTGATCGACGACGCCGGAGACGCGTGAATGGACGTCGGCGCCGCCCAGCTCCTCGGCCGTCACCTCCTCGCCGGTAGCCGCCTTCACCAAGGGCGGGCCGCCGAGGAAAATGGTGCCTTGGCCCTTGACGATGATGCTCTCGTCCGACATCGCCGGCACGTAGGCGCCACCCGCCGTGCACGAGCCCATGACGACGGCGACCTGCGGGATGCCGGCCGCGGACATCCGCGCCTGGTTATAGAAGATGCGCCCGAAATGGTCGCGGTCGGGGAACACCTCGTCCTGCGCCGGCAGAAAGGCGCCGCCGGAATCCACCAGGTACACGCACGGCAGGTTGTTCTCCTGCGCGATCTCCTGCGCCCGCAGGTGCTTCTTGACGGTGATCGGGTAATAAGTGCCGCCCTTGACGGTGGCATCGTTGGCGAGGATGACCGTCTCGACACCGTTGATGCGGCCGATGCCGGTGATAATGCCGCCGGCCGGCACGTCGTCGTCGTAGAGGCCGTGGCCGGCGAGCGGCGATAGCTCCAAAAACGGCGCGCCGGCGTCGGTAAGGCGCTTGATGCGCTCGCGCGGCAGCAGTTTGCCGCGGTCGCGGTGCTTCTTCAGCGCCTTCTCGCCGCCGCCGGCGGCAATTTTGGCCAGCGCCTTGTCGAGGTCGTCGACCAGCGCCTGCATCGCCTTCTTATTGGCGGCGAACGCCTTGCTGCCGGTATCGACGGTTGAATCCAGGGTACCCATGATTTAGCTACGGTTTCGGCTTCCACCGGCCGCTCTTGACGGTTGCGGCATGTTGTTGATATCTCTTAATGCGGGAAATCGCCATGGATGTAAGCGTGAGTCGCGGACTGACGGAAAAGTTCTGGCCGGGACAGGAAGTCCCGAAGACCGCGACCTATGGTCTGTATCATGACCGCACGGGCAAATACGCCGGCAAGGAGCACGACCGGCCGTTGCGGAAAGGCGACCCCTTTCCGCGCGCCGTGAAGGACCACCATTATCGGGAAAAATAGCCATCGGCGTCATCGGTCCGTTTCCCCGCTCACGCCTTCTTGTGTTCCCGATGCGGCCGCGGCGCCACCGGCGCCTTGGCCTCCATCCAGGCGCCGAAGCCGCCCTCGATGTGGCACACCGGCTCCAGTCCCATCTCCTGCACAGCCGCCGTCGCCAGCGCCGAACGCCAGCCCGAGCGGCAATAGAACACGAACGTCTTGCCCGAGGCGAACACGTCCTTGTGGTACGGACTCTCCGGGTCGACCCAGAACTCCAACATGCCGCGCGGGGCGTGGAAGGCGTCGGGGATCATGCCCTCGCGCTCCAGCTCGCGGACGTCGCGGATGTCCACGAACACGTGGTCCGGATCGCCGAGGCGCTTCAATGCTTCCTCGACCGTCAGCGTCGTGATCTTGGCCGACGCTTCGCCGACCATCTGCTTGACGCCTTTTTTCAATGCCATCTCTAATCTCCCATTGTCGGCGGCGCGCTTACCACCCGCCTTCGCGCAGCCAGTGCTTGACCATCCACAGCCGGTCCGAACCCCAGATCGGCTCGCCGTCGACGACGAAGAACGGCGAGCCGAACACGCCCCGCCGCAGCGCCTCCGCGGTCTCCTGCTTGAGGCGCTCCTTGACCGCCGGGTCCTGGACCGCCGCCAGTAGCGCCGCGCGATCGACGCCGAGCGGCGCCGCGATGTCGGCCACCGTTTCCGGCGCCGTGATGTCGCGGCCGTTGCCGAAATAGGTGTCGAAGGCGGCGCGGGCAAAGCGCTTGGCGAGCCCGGAGTCCTTGTCGTCGAGCCAGTAGAACGCCCGCGCCGCGGCCAGGGTCGCGATCGGGAACGGCGTCGGCATCCGCCATGCCACCTTCATGTGGCGGGCCAGCCGGTCCCAGTCGCGTTTGCAGTACTCGCCCTTCAGCGGCTGGTCGGCCAGCGGCCGGTTGCCGGTCTCCTTCATGGCGACGCCCAGCATCATCGGCTTCCACGTCACCGTTCGACCGAAGCCGCCGACCAGCTCGTCGATCTTGACGGCGGCGAAATAGCCGTAGGGCGACGAGAAATCGAAATAGAACAGCACCGGCTCGCTCATCATGCGCTCCTCGAAATGGCGGGGGCCGGCGCCGGCATCCTTACCATGGCATCGGCGTCCCGTCGTAGTTGAAGAAACGGCCCGAGTCCTTTTTCTTCAGCTTGGCGATTACGGCGCGCATGCCGACGACGCTCTCCGGCGCCTCGATAGCGGCGTCGGGCCCGCCCATGTCGGTCTTCACCCAGCCCGGGTGCAGCACGGCGACGATCACGCCCTTGGCCTTAACGTCGATGGAAAGGCTTTTCATCACCGCGTTCACCGCCGCCTTCGACGACCGGTAGGCGTAGTGGCCGCCGGCCTCGTTGGCGGCGATCGAGCCCATCCACGAGGTGACGGTGGCGATGGTCTTTTTCCGGCTGCGCGCAACCTGCGGCAGGAACGCCGCGGCGACGCGCAACGGCGCCATAGTGTTGGTGCGCAGCACTTGTCCCCAGGCGTCGTAGTCGATGGTCGTCATGGTCATGCCGCGCGGGCCGTAGATGCCGGCGTTGTTGATCAGCACGTCGATTGTGTCCTTGGCGTATTTCCTGGCAAGCGCGCGCACGCTCGTCGGGTCGTCGACGTCCAGCTTCTCGATCGCGACCGTGCCCCTTTTGACCCCCTTAAGCGCCTTCACGTTTGCCGGCTTGCGGCAGCCGGCGATCACCCGCCAGCCGTCGGCGGCGTACTGGCGTGCGAACTCGAGGCCAAGGCCCCTGCTGGCGCCGGTGATCAGCACGGTCGGCATCGCCTTACCTCTACTTCAGCCGCTCGACGGCAAGCGCGGTCGCCTCGCCGCCGCCGATGCACAGCGTCGCGACGCCCTTCTTCAGGTCGTATTTCTCCAGCGACGCCAGCAGCGTCACCACGATCCGCGCCCCCGAGGCGCCTATGGGGTGGCCGAGCGCGCAGGCGCCGCCGTGGACGTTGACCTTGTCGTGGGGGATGTCGAGATCGCGCATCGCCGCCATGGTGACGACCGCGAACGCCTCGTTGATCTCGAACAGGTCCACCTGTTTGGCGGTCCAACCGGTCTTGTCGAACAGCTTCTTCACGGCGCCGACCGGCGCGGTGGTGAACCACGCCGGCGCTTGCGCGTGGCTGGCATGGCCGTGGATGATGGCGAGCGGCATCAGGCCCCGCTTCTCGGCCTCGGAGCGCCGCATCAGCACCAGCGCCGCGGCGCCATCGGAGATCGAGCTCGAATTCGCCGCCGTCACCGTGCCCTCGGCGGCGAACGCCGGCCTCAGCTTGCGCACTTTGTCGAGGTCCGCCTTCAGCGGCTGCTCGTCCTTGTCGACGAAACTGTCGCCCTTGCGGCCCTTCACTGTCACCGGCACCACCTCGCCGGCAAACGTGCCGTCTTCGATCGCCTTCTTGGCGCGGGTGAGCGACGCAACGGCGAAGTCGTCCTGGGCATCGCGGGTGAACTGATACGCGGTCGCCGTGTCCTCGGCGTAGGTGCCCATCAGGCGCCCCTTGTCGTAGGCGTCCTCGAGGCCGTCGAGGAACATGTGGTCGACCACCTCGCCGTGGCCCATGCGGTAACCGGCGCGCGCCTTCGCCAGCAGATACGGAGCGGTCGACATGCTCTCCATGCCGCCGGCGACCATCACACGTCCGGCGCCCGCCAGGATGCCGTCGTGGGCCAGCATCGCCGCTTTCATGCCCGAGCCGCACATCTTGTTGATGGTGGTGGCGGGCGCCGCGTCGGGGATGCCGGCGCCCAGCGACGCCTGCCGCGCCGGCGCCTGGCCAAGGCCGGCCGGCAGCACGATGCCCATGTAGACCTCGTCGACGTCTCCCACCTCGACGCCGCTCCGCTTCAGCGCCGCGCCGATGGCGACCGAGCCGAGGTCCGGGGCGCGTACGTCCTTGAGATCGCCGAGGAAGCCGCCCATCGGCGTGCGCGCCGCGCCGGTGATGACGATCGGATCGTCTTGGGATTTTACGTCGCTCATGGGTCGGGTCCTTTCCTCTGCCGCTCTTTATTTATATGGCTTGCCATCGCGGTGGATGTAGGTGCGCTTGCCGTCGATGAGGCGGATCAGCATGTCGATGTCGGGATAGTCCACTTCGTCGCCGGCGGTGCGGTCGCCGACCTCCAGGTAAACCGCGTCCTCGTCGGTGCGGTTGAGCAAGTGGTGACCGTCGCCGGAGCCGGCCGGGAAGCCGGCGGCCATGCCGGGGGTCAAGGTCTGCTCGCCCAAGTCGGTGGCCAGCACCAACTCGCCCTCGAGCACGAACACGAAC
>DASWGT010000016.1:0-2263 GCA_036393575.1 Rhodospirillales bacterium
TGAGAACAGCGCGGGCCTCGACGGCGGCATCGAGCTGCATTTCACCTACGACGAGGAGGCCGGCGGTGCGATCGGCCCGAAGTGGATCGTCGAGCAAGGACTCACCAAGGCGACGGTCGCGGTCTCGGCTGGGTTTTCCTACGCCATCACCACCGCCCACAACGGCGTTCTCCATCTCGAAGTGACGCTTCGCGGGCGGCAGGCGCACGCGGCCATGCCGGCCACCGGCCGCGACGCGCTTGAGGCCGCAGTGCCCGTCCTTGCCGCCATCTACGGCGAACGGAAACGGCTTGCCGCCATGGTCAGCGGCGAGAAGGGCATCGGCGCCCCGCAGATCACCGTCGGACTGATTTCCGGTGGCATTAACACCAACGTCGTGCCGGACACAGTGACGTTTCGCATCGACAGACGGATTGTCCCCGAAGAGAACGGTGGTGACGTCGAAAAGGCTCTTGTCGCCCTGATCGAAGCGAACGTGCCGGAGGGCAGCGGCGTGGCGGCCGAGTGCCGGCGGATCATGCTGGCCGAGCCGCTCCGTCCCATTCCGGGCGTCGAGCCGCTCGTTAAAACCATCTCCCGTCGCGCCGAGCAGGTGCTTGGCGTCCCGGTCAAGGCCACCGGCGTGCCGCTCTACACGGATGCGCGCCACTACGCGGCCGCCGGCATACCGACCGTACTCTATGGCGCCGGTCCGAGGTCGATTCTGGAAGCCAACGCGCACGGCGCCGACGAACATCTAAAATTGTCCGATCTTCGCGCCGCCACCGAGGTTGTCGCGCTCTCCCTGGCCGACCTGTTGCGCGCGCCGTAGCCTATCGGTTTCCTTTCGTTCAGACTCGGTTCAGCCTGCCGGGTAGAGCCTGTGAAATCGGTCACCGCGAGGGGCCGGTTTTGGTTTATACTAGGCATACTCGCTAATTGGCGAGACGGGAGGAATCGGATGCGCACCCACCGGCAGGCGACGCCGTCTGGCGTGATTTCGGTTGTGAAGTCATTGGCGAGTTTTGCATTTCGTCGAACACCGGTTCTGGTCGGGACGGCCTTGGCGCTTATCGCCGCGTCGCCGGCGTTCGCGCAGCAACAGCCGCTCATGGCCTCGGGCAGAGCGGTCGTCACCGGTTTTTCAGGCTTTGTGGCGTATCCGCCACCCGAAAACGCCGATCCCTTCGACTATGTCACGCTCAACACGCTCGGCCCGTCGGCGCGCGTTGTAGACCTCACCAGTCCCGGCCCGCAGGGCGTGCTGTCGCCGGCGCCCAAGCTGTTCACCGTCAGCGCCGCCCAGGTTGGCCAGGTGTTCGGTGTTACCCTCGATAACGCACCCCAACCGAACGCCTATCTCGCCGCTACGTCCGTTTACGGCCTGTCGATCTTCCGGCCGGATGCGCAGGGATTGCTCAAGCGCCAGCGCCAGGGCGCGCCGGGCGCCCAGTTCGTGCCTGGCCAGTTCGGTCCGCCGGAGCTCGGCGGCAGTTCCGGTTCCATCTGGCGTGTTTCGGGCAGCACCGGGGAGGTTTCCCTGTTCAGTGCCGTCGGCATCGGGGCGCCCGCCAGCCTCGGCGGGCTCGCGTTCCATTCGGCGACGCAACAGGTTTTCGCCGCCGACCGCGCCACCGGCATCGTCTACCGGCTCAGCCTTGACGGACTCATCAAGGGCACCTACGACCATGGAATCGAGGGGCGGCCAGCGGCCGGCTTCGCGCCGTTGCCGCTCGGGGCGCCCGCGCCCGTCAACATCAACAGTCCGCAATTCAGCACCGACAACCCCGCGACTTGGGGATTCGCGCCGCCGGCACGGCGGGTGTTCGCGCTCGCCATCCACCAGAACCGCATCTACTACTCGATCGCGCAAGGGCCGCAGATATGGTCGGCTGGCATCACGCCGTCCGGCTCGATTCCGGGCAAGGATGCACGCATCGAAGTCGATGTACCGTCGCTCGCCGATGGCGTCGAGATCACGTCGATCGCCTTCGACCCGCAGGGGCGCATGTATCTGGCCGAGCGCGGCCGGACGACCGGCGACTACTACCTCTACCATCTGGCCGCAGGCGGCCAGAGCCGGGTGCTGCGCTTCGTCCCGAAGCCGCCGGGAGATCCGTCGCCCGGGCGCTGGCGGCTGCTGCCCGACCAGTATTCCGTTGGTCTGGCGCCGTTTTACAACAACGCCGACGGCGGCGTCGCGCTGAACTACAGCTACACGCCGTCCGGCGTGCTCAATTTCGGTACCTGCGGCACCAACGTCTGGATGACGGGCGAGCGGCTG
>DASWGT010000017.1:0-3453 GCA_036393575.1 Rhodospirillales bacterium
GTTGACGAACACCATTACCGGATGGCGGCTGTAGGGAATGGCGCGGAAGCGCGGGTCCTCCTCGACGTGGGCGAGGACGCCGACGTCGGCACGATAATCGAGCACCCGTTGCAGGCTTTCCTGCGAGTTGCCGACCGTCACCGACAGCTTGATTCCGGGATGGCGTTCGTTGAAGGCGCTCAGCATCTCGGTGACGTGGTAGGGGCCGACGGCGGCCACCTTGAGCTCGCCGGAATGGAAGCCGCCGACCGCGTTCAGCATGTCGCGGGCCTCCGCCTCGGCGGCCGTCAGGCGCTTGCTGACGGCGAACAACGCCTTGCCGGTGTCGGTCAGCTCGACGCGGCGGCCGCGGCGGTGGAACAGCTCGACCTGGAAATAGTCCTCGAGCGCCTTGACCTGGCTGGTCACCGTCGGCTGGCCGATGCCCAAGGCCTTGGCGGCGGCGGTGAACCCGCCCTCGCGGGCGACCGCATGGAAGGAGCGGAGTTGGGTATAGAACATTCTTTTTATGAATGGAAGGGATACAAAATTTATATTGGATAAATAGTAGGCCCCGTGAAAAAATTCTGCAACAAAGGCGTGCTAAAAACGCCGGTAGTGGAGGAACGCGTCTGGTGTGGGTTTACCACAATCCCGTCACCCTGCACTTCGGGGCCGGCAGCTTTGGCCTCGTAGGCGGCCTTCTCGGCGGCCGCTCCTACGCCCTCGTAACCTACGATGAGCCGTTGTTCGGCAAGCTCCGGGCGCGGATCGAGAAGCAGGCTGGGCGGCCGGCCCTGGTCATCGATTCGATCAAGCCCAATCCCGATTTCCATACCCTGACCGAGGCTTGCGCCACTTGGCGACGGGCGCCGGCGACGCCGCAGGCGATCGTCGCCCTTGGTGGCGGCTCGGTGATGGATTCGGCCAAGGCGCTGGCCGCGGCGGGCGGCGACTTCGGCCGCGTCGAGCGCTACCTCAAGACCGGCGACGGCGCCCACGCCCTCACCGCCCTGCCGATGCTGTGCGTGCCGACCACCGCCGGCACCGGCAGCGAAGTCACCATGTGGGCGGCGCTGTGGGACACCGACGCCAGCAAGAAGTATTCGCTGTCGCGGCCGAACCTTTATCCCGAGCACGCGGTCATCGACCCCGAGTTGACGCTCGGCACGCCGCGCGGCCTCACCGTGGCGGCCGGACTGGACGCGCTGTCGCATTCGCTGGAAAGCATCTGGAACCGCAACGCCAATCCGGTTTCCACCCGGCACGCGGTGTTCGCGGCACGCGAGCTGATGGCGGCGCTGCCGCTGGTGCTCGCCGAGCCGGCGAGCCTGGAGCTGCGCTCGCGGGTGTCGTTCGCCGCCTTGTCGGCGGGGCTGGCGTTTTCCAATACCAAGACCGCGCTCGCGCACTCTATTTCGTATCCGATCACACTCAAGAACGGAACCCCGCACGGGGTCGCTTGCTCGTTCAGCCTGCCGATGGTGATGCGGAGCGTGATCGGCTTGAACGACGCTTGCGACCGTGCGCTCAGGCGCATCTTCGGCGCCGACCTGGCGGATGGGACCGAGCGGCTGGCCGAGTTCTTGGCCGGCCTCGGCGTTTCCGTCGAGCCGAAGGACTACGGCTTTCGCGACGGGGAATGGCGGGAGCTGGTCAAAGACGCGCTCGGCGGCGAGCGCGGCCAGAACTTCATCGCGTCTCGCGAACGCGTGATGGCGAACATGTGTGCTCATTAACCGCGCGGCGGAAGGTCCGCCGTATGTTCATAAGGCATCAACAGTGGAGGAAGACATGGTAATGAAACATCGACAAACACAGACGGGCGTCTGCAAACGGCTATTCGCCGCGGCAGCGGTGGCGGCGATCACGACCGTTGGCTTCGCCTCCGGGCTTGCCGCCCAGCAGAAGTGTGAGGATCCGAAGGCGCTCCGCTTCTCGATCATCCCGACCGAGGAGACGATCCAGGAGCTGACGCTGTACAAGCCGGTGATCGACGTGCTGTCCAAGAACACCGGCAAGAAGATCGAGTTCTACATGCCGACGTCCTATGCCTCGGTGATCGAAGCAATGCTCGGCAACTGGGTGGACGTCGCCGTGCTCGGGCCGGCCTCTTACGTGATCGGCAATGAAAAGAGCAAGAACATCGAGGTGTTCGCCACTTATTCCAAGAAGAAGGGCCACTTCCAGGAGGAGGCGCCGGGCTATCGCGCCGTCCTCGTTGCGAAGAAGGGCTCGAAGTTCACCGACATCAAGGCGATCAAGGGTTCGGTGGTGGCGTTGGCCGATCCGGCCAGCACGTCGGGCAACCTGATGCCGCGCGTCGAGTTCGCCAAGGAGATCGGCAACGTCGAGCTCGAGAAATACTTCTCGAAGGTCGTCTACAGCGGCAGCCACGACAAGTCTGCCATTGCCGTCCACGAGGGCAAGGCCGACGTCGCCTTCGTCGCCACCCATAGGCTCGACAACGTGATCAACCGCGGTCTGGCCAAGCCCGAGGACTTCGTCGTGCTGTGGAAATCGCGCATGATCCCACAAGACCCGTTCGCGTATCGCGGGACCCTGTGCCCGGAGCTCAAGAAGAAGATCGCCGACACCTTCCTCAACCTGCACACCATGGCAGCTGGCAATAAGTTCCTGGACAACGTGAAGTCGGCCAAGTTCCTGCCGATGAGTTCGGCGGATTACGACATCATCCGCGACCTCAGGGCGGCCAAGGCGAAGGCAGCGAAAAAGAAATAACCGACCGGGCCGGCGGGGCCGCTTGTCGGGCGGTCCCGCCGTCTTTTTCCGAACGACGACGGAAACGACCATGACAATACTCGAGGTCATCGACTTGCGGGCGCGCTACGCCGAGCGCGGACCCGAGATCCTGAAGGGGATCAGCTTCCAGGTGGAAGAGGACGACTTCTTCGCCATCATCGGCCCGTCGGGCGCCGGCAAGTCGACGCTTATCCGCTGCATCAACCGGCTGGTCGAGCCGGAATCGGGGCGCATCATCCTCTACGGCGCCGACGTCACCACCATGTCGGCGAGGGAGCTGCGCCGGACGCGCCGGCACATCGGCATGATCTTTCAGGAATTCAACCTGGTGGACCGGATGTCGGTGATGGACAACGTGTTGTCCGGCCGGCTCGGCTACATCGGCAACCTGCGCAGCCTGTTCCGCCTGTTCCCGCGCCACGACATCGCCAGAGCGCTGGAACTCCTCAACCGCGTCGGGCTCTCCGACCACGTCGACAAACGCGCCGACGAGCTGTCGGGCGGCCAGCGGCAGCGGGTGGGGATCGCCCGCGCCCTGATGCAGGACCCGCAACTTCTTCTGCTCGACGAGCCGACCTCCAGCCTGGATCCCAAGATCTCGCGCGAGGTGATGGAGCTGATCCGCGAGATCGCCAAGGAGTTCAAGGTCCCGGTGTTGTGCAACATCCACAACGTCCAGTTGGCCATGGAGTTCTGCAACCGCGTGCTTGG
>DASWGT010000018.1:0-4090 GCA_036393575.1 Rhodospirillales bacterium
TTCGGTCGCCGTGCGTGCAGCCTCCGTACCGGCGAGATCGCGCACGGTGAAGGCGAACGACGTCAGGCCCGACGCTACCGCTTCAGCCGACTGAGCAACGAACACCTTGACCTCGCGCAGCCGGTCGGCATCGACATCCACCGCAATGGCGCGGGTGCCGAGGTTCTCGTCGCCGGCCAGCCATATGGCCGCGTCCTCAAGGCCGTCGATCGCCACCTCGAAGGCGCGCGGCTCGGTCGCCATGTTCAGAATCTTGACCGTGTAGCCATTGCGGATCGAGCCGTCGGAGAGCGTCACGTAAAGCGGGTTGCGGTCGGGAAGCACGTTGATATCGAGGCGGTCGCGGGTCAGGAGCCCGGCGAGCATGGCAAGGCCGACGAGGCACCAGAGCCCGAAATAGAGCAGCGTCCGCGGCCGGGCGATGTGCGAGACGCCGACCGACTTCTGCCGGGCCGTCGCCGCCTTGCGCCCGACGGCCGCCGCCTCGGCGGCATGGACGTTGTAGTCGCGGAGCGTCGAATAGGAGATGAGACCCGGGCGACGCCCTGTCTTCTCCATGACCGAGTCGCAGGCGTCGATGCACATGGCGCAGGTGATGCATTCGAGCTGGTTGCCGTCGCGGATGTCGATGCCCATCGGGCAGACGACAACGCAGGCGTTACAATCGACGCAATCGCCGACGTCGAGGCCCTCGGCCGCCGCCTTTTTCTGGTGGCGCGAGCGCGGCTCGCCGCGCCAGTCGTTGTAGGTGACGATCAGTGAGTCTTCGTCGAGCATCGCGCCCTGGATGCGCGGCCACGGGCACATGTAGGTGCACACCTGCTCGCGCATGAAGCCGGCGAAGACGTAGGTGGTGGCGGTGAGCACGCCGACGGTGATGTAGGCGACCGGCGCGGCTTGGAGGGTGACGAAGTCGCGAAGAAGGGTCGGCGCATCGGCGAAGTAGAAAATCCAGGCGCCGCCGGTGGCGACCGCGATGACCAGCCAGACCGCGTGCACCGACATGCGCCTGGCAATCTTCTCCGGCCCCCACGGTGCCTTGTCGAGCTTGATGCGAGCGTTGCGATCGCCCTCGATCAGCCGCTCGACCCAGATGAAGAGGTCGGTCCATACCGTCTGCGGACAGGTGTAGCCGCACCAGACGCGGCCGGCGACCGAGGTGACGAGAAAGAGGCCGAGGCCGGCCATGATCAGCAAACCGGCAACGTAATAGAATTCCTGCGGCCAAATCTCGATGAGGAAGAAGTAGAAGCGGCGGTTGGCGAGATCGACAAGCACCGCCTGGTCGGGAGCGTACGGGCCGCGGTCCCAGCGAATCCACGGCGTCACCCAGTAGATCGCCAGCGTCACCGCCATGACGATCCATTTGAGGCGGCGGTAGAAGCCCTCGGCACGCTTCGGGAAAATCTTGACGCGCGGCTGATAGAACTTCTGGCGGCTCCGCCGGTTGACGGCTTCGACGTCGAACGATTCGATCGTCGCCGACGGCGCTGCCCTTTCCTTTGTCACCGGCGCGTTCATCTCTTGCTAGTCCGCCGCCGCCTCGCCGCCGCCGAGCGAATGAACGTAGAGCGACAGTTGCTTGATGACGGCTTCGTCGAGGCGGCCGGTCCACGCCGGCATAACGCCGTGACGTGACCGGTTGACCTGCTCCAGGATCGCAGCGCGATCGCCGCCGTAGAGCCAGATGGCGTCATCCAAGGCCGGCGCGCCGAATTCCCGGTCGCCGACTCCGGCCTCGCCATGGCAACTGGCGCAGTTGTCGGTGAACACGACCTCGCCTTCGCCGGCGGCCACCGCGTCGTGGTCGGCGCCCGACAACGACAGAACGTACTCGGTGACGGCGACCCTTTCCGGCCGGGTCAGCAGGGCATCGGCGCCGAACGCCGGCATCTCCGAGTACCGGGTCTCGGGATGCTCGGAGCGCACGCCGAAAGCGATCGTCCGGTGAATGTCGTCGAGCGCGCCGCCCCACAGCCAGTCGTCGTCGTTCAGGTTGGCGTAGCCGGGCGAGCCGGCCGCGCCGCTGCCGTGGCACTGGACGCAATTGACGAGAAACGCCGAGCGCCCGCCGGAGACAGCAAAACGCGCGAGTTCCTGGTCGGCGCGGATTTCCTCCAGCGGCAGCGCGGCAACCTGGTCCAACCGGCCCGCCTGCATGCCCCTGGCGACGACGATATCGTCTTCGACGGCCGCCCGCGTGGAGTAGCCGAGAACGCCACCGGTGGCGCCGGTAATCAGCGGAAAGGCCGGATAGAGCACCACGTAGACCGCCGCCCAGGCGATGGTGGCGTAGAATGTCCACAGCCACCAGCGCGGCAACGGCCGGTTCAATTCGCGGATGCCGTCCCAGACGTGGCCGGTGGTCGGCTGGCCTGTAACGGGATCGATCTCCACCCGGGAGCGTTCGTTGTCGAGGTCGGCCACGTCAATCGCTCCCGTCTTCGTCTCTGAACGGAATATCGGCATGGGACCGGTAGGAGGAGCCCGGCCTGAACGCCCAACCGACCGCCGTGACGAAGACCGCGAGCAGGAACAGCAGCCCCCAACTATCGGCGAAATGACGGAGCGTGTCGTAGTCCATGTGCACGTCTATCTCCGGTTGGCGTCGGACAACGGTTCGTAGGACGTGAAGTCCACCGTCGTACCGAGCATCTGAAGGTAGGCGACCAGCGCATCCATCTCGGTCAGGCGGCGGGCATCGCCGTCGAAGGCGGCGATCGGGACCTCGCCGTAGCGCGCGATCAGGCCGGTCGGGTCGGCGTTCGGATCGGCCTGGGCGACAAGGTCGGCGCGGGCGTTGGCGATCATGTCCTCGCCATAGGGAACGCCGACGCGCGCGTTGGCGAGGAGGTGCAGGCCGATGTCGCCGGCGTCGAGCTGCGCCGATGCCAGGTGTCGGTAGGGCGGCATGATCGAGGTCGGGACGAGCGAACGGGGGTCGATCAGATGCTGCACGTGCCACTCGTCGGAGTAGCGGCCGCCGACGCGGGCGAGATCGGGGCCGGTGCGCTTCGATCCCCACTGGAAGGGGTGGTCGTACATCGACTCGGCGGCGAGGCTGTAGTGGCCGTAGCGCTCGACCTCGTCGCGCATTGGCCGGATCATCTGGCTGTGGCAGACGTAGCAGCCTTCGCGGACGTAGATGTTTCGGCCGGCGAGTTCGAGCGGCGTGTAGGGCCGCACACCTTCGACCTTCTCGATGGTGTTCTCGACGTAGAACAGAGGCACGATCTCGACGATGCCGCCGATAGTGACGACGGCGAGGCTGAGCGCCGCCAGCAGCGTGACGTTCCGTTCGATGGTGCCGTGGCTGAGTTTCATGCGGGTCGCCTCACCTCGCGGGCGCGGCAACGACGGCCGCGCCCATCGGCGCCTCGTCGCGAAGCTCGCCGCGGATCGTCTTCCAGACGTTGAAGGCCATGATCAGCGCGCCGGTGAGGTAGAGCAGGCCGCCGAGCGCGCGGATCAGGTAGTAGGGGTGCATGGCTTCCACCGTCTCCACGAACGAATAGACGAGGAAGCCGAGCTCATCGTACTCGCGCCACATCAGGCCCTGCATGACGCCGGACACCCACATCGCCGAGGCGTAGAGAACGATGCCGATGGTCGCGAGCCAGAAGTGCCAATTGATCAGGCGGAGCGAATAGAGCCGCTCGCGATTCCACAGCTTCGGCACGAGGAAGTAGATCGCGCCGAACGAGATCATACCGACCCAGCCGAGGGCCCCGGAATGCACGTGGCCGATGGTCCAGTCGGTGTAGTGGGAGAGTGAATTGACCGCCTTGATCGACATGACCGGCCCCTCGAAGGTCGACATGCCGTAGAAGGCGACGGCCAGCATCATCATGCGGATGATCGGGTCGGTGCGGAGCTTGTCCCACGCACCGGAGAGCGTCATCAGGCCGTTTATCATGCCGCCCCATGACGGCATCCACAGCATGATCGAGAACACCATGCCGAGCGTCTGCGCCCAGTCGGGGAGCGCGGTGTAGTGGAGGTGGTGGGGGCCGGCCCAGATGTAGAGGAAGATCAGCGACCAGAAATGGACGATCGACAGGCGGTAGGAATAGATCGGCCGGTTCGCCTG
>DASWGT010000019.1:0-3224 GCA_036393575.1 Rhodospirillales bacterium
GCAGCGGCCGTTGAAGAACATGCGCATCACCGTGGAAGGTAAGCTGTCGGCGGGCGTCGTCGGCAAGGACGTGATCCTGGCGGTGATCGGCAGGATCGGCACCGCCGGCGGCACCGGCCACGTCATCGAGTACGCCGGCGAGGCCATCCGCGGGCTTTCCATGGAAGGCCGGATGACGGTGTGCAATATGACCATCGAAGCCGGCGCGCGGGCCGGCTTGGTGGCCCCGGACGAGACGACCTTCAACTACCTGAAAGGCCGACCGAAGGCGCCGAAGGGTGCCCAATGGGAGGCGGCGGTCGCGTTCTGGAGGACGCTGCCCTCCGACAAGGCCGCCAAGTACGACAAGGAAGTGACGATGAAGGCCGCCGACATCGCGCCGCAGGTCACCTGGGGCACGTCGCCCGAGGACGTCGTCCCGATCACCGGCAAGGTGCCGGCGCCGGAATCGTTCGCCAGCGAGGACAAGCAGAAGTCGGCCCGCATGGCGCTCGACTACATGGGGCTCGAGCCGGGCACGCCGATGACCGAGATCCCGATCGACTACGTGTTCGTCGGCGCCTGCACCAACAGCCGCATCGAGGATATTCGCGCCGCCGCCGCCGTCGCCAAGGGCCGCAAAGTGGCGAAGGGCGTGCGCGCGCTGGTGGTGCCGGGCTCCGGGCTGATCAAGGTGCAAGCCGAAGAAGAGGGCCTGGCGGACATCCTGAAGGCCGCCGGCTTCGAGTGGCGCGAGCCGGGCTGCTCCATGTGCCTGGCCATGAACGCCGACAAGGTGCCGCCGGGCAAGCGCTGCGCCTCGACCTCCAACCGCAACTTCAAGGGCCGCCAGGGGCCGGGCGCGCGCACCCATCTGGTCAGCCCGGCGATGGCGGTGGCCGCCGCCGTCACCGGCAAGCTCGCCGACGTGCGCAAGCTGGCCTGAGCGAGGAGTAACGCCATGCAAAAATTCACCACCCTGACGGGCGTCGCCGCGCCCCTCGACATGATCAACGTCGACACCGACATGGTGATCCCGAAGCAGTTCCTGACCACCATCAAGCGGTCGGGGCTCGGCAAGGGCCTGTTCTTCGAGATGCGGTTCGATTCAAGCGGCAAGGAGAACCCGGACTTCGTCCTCAACAAGAAGCCCTACCGCAAGGCCAAGATCCTGATCGCCGGCGACAACTTCGGCTGCGGGTCGTCGCGCGAGCACGCGCCGTGGGCGCTCCTCGATTTCGGCATCCGCTGCGTGATTGCGCCGTCGTTCGCCGACATCTTCTACAACAACTGTTTCAAGAACGGCATCCTGCCGCTGATCCTGCCGAAGAAGGACGTGATGAAGCTGATGGCGGCGGCCGAGAAAGGCGCCAACGCCAAGCTGACCGTCGATTTGGAAAAGCAGACCGTCACCGGCCCCGACGGCGAGGTGTTCAAGTTCGACATCGATCCGTTCAAGAAGCACTGCCTGCTGAACGGCCTCGACGACATCGGCCTGACCCTGCAGCACGGCAAGAAGATCGAGAGCTTCGAGGAAGGCCAGCGGGCGTCGCAGCCCTGGCTCTACCGCTGAATACGCACGGAATAAAAATAACCACAGAGATCACCGAGACCACAGAGAAGAGAGATGATCGATTGTTTTCTCTGTGTTCTCTGTGGTGAATTTTTGCCTGCTGTCTAAATTGCAATAAGGCGAAAAGGAAATATCCGAATGCCCGCCAACAAGAAACTATTGATGCTGCCCGGCGACGGGATCGGTCCCGAGGTGATGGACGAGGTCCGCCGCGTCATTGGCTGGATGGACAAGCGCCGCCACGTGTCGTTCGACGTCGCTGACGACCTGGTGGGCGGCTGCGCCTACGACAAGCACGGCACCTCGCTAGCCGACAATACGCTGGCGAAGGCGATGGGCGTCGACGCGGTGTTGTTCGGCGCCGTCGGCGGGCCGAAGTGGGACAAGGTCGAGCGCGACCGCCGCCCGGAGGCCGGGCTGCTGAAACTCCGCAAGGAGATGGACCTGTTCGCCAACCTGAGGCCGGCGACCGTGTTCCCGGCGCTGGCCGACGCCTCGAGTCTGAAAAAGGAGTTGGTGTCCGGGCTCGATATGCTGATCGTGCGCGAGCTCACCGGCGGCGTCTATTTCGGCCAGCCGCGCGGCATCGAGACGCTCAAGGACGGCTCGAAGCGCGCCGTCGACACCCAGGTCTATACGACCGGCGAGATCGACCGCGTCTGCCGCGCCGCCCTCGAACTCGCCCGCAAGCGCCAGAAGCGGGTGACGTCGGTGGAGAAGGCCAACGTCATGGAGACCGGCGTGCTGTGGCGCGAGGTCGCCACCGCCGTCGGCAAGGACTTCCCCGACGTCCAGCTCAGCCATATGTACGCCGACAACTGCGCCATGCAGCTTGTCCGCAACCCGAAGCAGTTCGACGTCATCGTCACCGACAACCTGTTCGGCGATGTGCTTTCCGACTGCGCCGCTATGCTCACCGGCTCGCTCGGCATGCTGCCGTCGGCGTCGCTCGGCGCCCCGGACGCCAGCGGCCGACGCCGCGCCCTATACGAGCCGGTGCACGGCACGGCGCCCGACATCGCCGGCAAGAAGCTCGCTAATCCGCTAGCCATGGTGTTGAGCTTCGCCATGTGCCTGCGCTACTCGTTCGACATGATCGAGGACGCGGACCTGCTGGAGACCGCGGTCAAGAACGTGCTCGATGCGGGGCTCCGCACCGCCGACATCATGCAGCCGGGCAAGAAAAAAGTCTCGACCGTCGAGATGGGCAAGGCGGTGACGGCGGCGCTCGACAGGCTGGCGGCGTAGGCGCTAATTTCCCTTTCAAGACAGCTGGTTATCCGGTTCGGCGGGGCACGGGCCGGGCGGCACGCCGTCCTCAGGCCACGGCAAAGCGCACCACGGAAACCGGCGGCAGGCGGGCGTCGAGCGCCGCCCATGAATCGCCGCCGTCTTCGGAGACCCACAAGCCGCCGCTGGTCGAGCCGAACGCGAGGCGTTCGCCGCCTTCGTCGATCGCCAGCGCGTGACGGTGCACCAAGTCGTAGGCATGGCGTTGCGGCAGTCCGCGGCTGAGCACGTCGAAGCTCTTGCCGCCGTCGCGGGTGCGCGAGACGACGATCTTGCCGTCCACGGGCACGCGCCGCTCGTCCTTGGTCGCCGGCACGAACCAAGCGGTTTTGGGGTCGCGCGGATGCGCCGCGACGGCGAAGCCGAAGCCGGAGGGCTTCGC
>DASWGT010000020.1:0-7002 GCA_036393575.1 Rhodospirillales bacterium
ATCTCGGGATGCATCGGGCAGGTGTAGCGGATGCCCGCCGGTACCGTGGCCTTCGCCGACGCAGCCGGAGCCTTCGTGGGCTTCAGATAGGAATCCGGATCGGCCTTGAACTTATCCAGGCAGCCGCCGCAACAGAAATAAAAGGCCTGTCCCTGATAGTCGTAACGATGCCTGCTGGTCTTGGGGTCGACGCTCATGCCGCACACCGGGTCCTTGGCCGCCGCCGTGCTTGCGTCGTGGTGCGGATGCTGGTGGTGATGGCCGTGATGGCCGGCGTGTTCGCTCATGTCCGCATTCCCCCAATGACAAGGGCAGTCAATCGATGCCGCCCGCTAAACATTCCAGTATACTGGAATCTTCATATAAAGGTTCCAGCGGCGGGAAGGTCAAGCGCACCCCTCCACTCGCGCGCCTCATGGCGAGGGTCCGCGCCCGGCCGCCCGATCCCGGTCGACATCGCCCGGGCGATTCACGGGCCGGCGTGGGTGGCGTTCATAGGAATTTAAAAAAGGCTCTTGACAATTATCCTATGTCGTTCTATATTTGTTTCAACCTCCGGCTGGTGCCGGCCAGCCGATCTTAGACATCGTGATTAGGAATTCGGGCGTCCCGATGCAACCGATCCCGATGCCGGCCGTCGTTCGTGGTTGATCCAAGGAGTTGCCGCCGGAAAAGACGATAAATGACGATAAATGACGATGTTTCGAAAATTTTCCGATGCCTGAATCGTGGCGGATCAAAGGGTTGGACGAAAACCAGCAGCGGGAAACGACGAGATTGGGACGAGTTTCTGACGATCCGCGGACGAGTTTGTGACGATGGCCGGACGAGTTTCGGACGATTCCTTGACGAGTAGGCGACTAGCGCGGAGTGGCCGGCGACCGGCGGTCGGCCGGACCGCTCGCCCTTGACGCTGAAAGGGTGGAATTGCATGGTGGCGCCGACGCTTCGGGCCGGCGGCGTCCGGCACGCCGGCAAGTCCCGCGACAGCCCGACCCGGTATCGGGAAAACATCCGTAAGTAACTGACATGTTTCTGCTTTTGGACAACTACGACAGCTTCACCTACAACCTTCGGCATTACCTGGGCGAGCTCGGGGCGGAGGTCGAGGTGGTGCGCAACGACGCCATCAGCGCCGGCCAGGCGGTGACCAGCCGTGCCGAGGGCATCGTCATCTCGCCGGGGCCGTGCGATCCCGACCGTGCCGGCATCTGCCTCGAGGTCATCGAGAAAGCCAAGGGGCGGCTGCCGATCCTCGGCGTCTGCCTCGGCCATCAGTGCATCGGCCAGGCGTTCGGCGGCAAAATCGTTCGCGCTCCGAAGCCGATGCACGGCAAGATCAGCGACATCACCCACACTGGCCGCGGCGTGTTGGCCGGCATCCCGAGTCCGTTCAAGGCCACCCGCTATCATTCCCTGACCATCGCCCCGGAGAGCCTTCCCGCTTGCCTGGAAGTCACCGCCACCAGCGACGACGGGGTGATCCAGGGCGTCAGCCACCGCGAGCTGCCGATTCACGGTGTCCAGTTCCATCCCGAAAGCATCGCCTCCGAACACGGCCACAAACTGCTCCAGAACTTCCTCGACATCGCGCGCGGCAGGAAAGCCGCATGACCGAAGCG
Organism: Rhodospirillales bacterium; assembly: GCA_036393575.1. GTDB lineage: Bacteria > Pseudomonadota > Alphaproteobacteria > Rhodospirillales > Casp-alpha2 > JACPJY01. The sequence goes on from DASWGT010000020.1 coordinate 1,623, forward strand.
TTGAAGCCGACCCTGGCCAGGCTGGCGGCCGGCGAGCGGCTGAGCGCCGACGAGGCCGAGAAGGCGTTCGACATCATCATGTCCGGCGCCGCCACCGAGGCCCAGATCGGCGCCTTCCTGATGGCGCTCCGGGTGCGCGGCGAGACCGTCGACGAGATCACCGGCGCGGTCCGCGCCATGCGCGCCAAGGCGCTCGCCGTGAAGGCCCCGGCCGGAGCCATCGACGTGGTCGGCACCGGCGGCGACGGCTCCGGCACCTACAACATCTCGACCGCCGCCGCGATCGTGGTCGCCGCCTGCGGCGTGCCGGTGGCCAAGCACGGCAACAAGGCGCTGTCGTCGAAGTCCGGCGCCGCCGACGTGCTGGCGGCGCTCGGCGTCAACATCGATGCCGACATGGCGCTAGTCGAAAAGTCGATCCGCGAGGCCGGAATCGGATTCCTGATGGCGCCCCGCCACCACAGCGCCATGAAGCACGTCGGCAAGCCGCGCACCGAGCTCGGCACGCGCACCATCTTCAACCTGCTGGGGCCGCTCTCCAATCCGGCCGGCGTCAAGCGCCAGTTCACCGGCGTTTTCTCCAAAGACTGGGTCGAGCCGGTGGCGAAAGTCCTCAAGAACCTCGGGTGCGAGGCGGCGTGGGTGGTGCACGGCTCGGACGGCCTCGACGAGTTGACGACGACAGGCCCGTCGCACGTCGCGGCGCTGGCCAACGGCAAGGTCACCACCTTCCAGGTGACGCCGAAGGACGCCGGTCTCCCCGTCGCCAGGCCGCAGGACCTCAAGGGCGCCGACGCGGAACACAATGCCGGCGCCTTGCGCGCCGTCCTCGATGGCAACCCTGGTCCCTACCGCGACATCGTGCTGCTCAACGCCGCCGGCGCCTTGATCGTCGCCGGCAAGGCAAAGGACCTGAAGGAAGGCGTCGCCACCGCCGCCAAGGCCGTCGACAGCGGCAGGGCGCGGGCCGTCCTCGCGCAATGGATCGCCATCACCAACGCCGGCAAGAGCGGCGGCGCGGCCGCAAAACACCGTGCATGACCGACATCCTGGACCAGATCTGCGAGGCCAAGCGGGAACACGTCGCGGCCTGCAAGGAAACGCATCCCCTGGCGCTGGTCATGGCGGCGGCGCGCGAGGTCGCCAAGCCGCGCGGCTTCGTCAAGCGGCTTCGCGAGGCCGTCGCCGGCGGCGGCTATGGGCTGATCGCCGAGATCAAGCGAGCCTCGCCCTCGAAAGGGTTGATCCGCGAGGACTACGATCCGCCGGCGCTGGCGCGCGCGTACGAGGCCGGCGGCGCGACGTGCCTGTCGGTGTTGACCGACGCTCCGTTTTTCAAGGGCAACGACGCCGACCTGATCGAGGCGTGGGCCGCCGTCGACCTGCCGGTGCTGCGCAAGGATTTCATGATCGATCCCTATCAGATCGTCGAATCGCGCGCCCTCGGCGCCGATTGCGTGCTGCTGATCATGGCCGCGCTCGACGACGCCGAGGCGCGCGAGTTGGAAGCAACGGCGGCGGATTACGGCCTCGACGTGCTGGCCGAGGTCCACGACGCGGACGAGCTGGCGCGCGCGTTGAGGTTGCGCACCGAACTGATCGGCATCAACAATCGCGACCTGAAGACGTTCGAGGTCGATCTGGGAGTTACGGAAGCGTTGGTCGCGGACATTCCGGACGACCGCATCGTGGTCAGCGAGAGCGGCCTCCATGGGCCGGACGATCTGGCGCGGCTGTCGGCGGCCGGCGTACACTGTTTCCTGGTCGGGGAATCGCTGATGCGCGAAGACGACGTTGAGGCGGCGACGCGCGCCCTTCTCTCCCCGCCGGCGGGGAAAACCGCGGGGCTCTGACGATGGCGAAGCTCACCCACCTGGACGACAAGGGCAACGCCGCCATGGTCGACGTGTCGGCGAAGGACTCGACCCAGCGCACGGCGACCGCCAAGGGCTCGATCTACATGAGGCCTGAGACCATGGCGCTGATCCGAAAAGGCGACGTCAAGAAAGGCGACGTGCTCAGCGTCGCGCGCCTCGCCGGCATCATGGGCGCCAAGCGCACCCCGGACCTGATCCCGCTGTGCCATCCGCTGGATCTGGAATCGATCACGGTCGAGCTCACCTGCGACACCGAGCGCAACGCCGTCGACATCGCCGCGACCTGCAAGCTGCACGGTCGCACCGGCGTCGAGATGGAAGCGCTGACCGCGGTCGCCGTCGCGGCGTTGACCGTCTACGACATGTGCAAGGCAGTCGACCGCGGCATGCGCATCGCCGACATCCGCCTCGTTCACAAGGCCGGCGGCAAGTCCGGTACCTTCAAGGCCGATTAGATGATCTCCGTTGCCGAAGCGCTCGCCAAGGTCGTCGCCGGCATCAACCGTGTGCCGTCGGAGCAGGTGTCGCTGTCCGATGCCCTCGGTCGCGTGCTTGCCGAGGACGTGGTTTCCCGGCTTACCCATCCGCCGGCCGCGGTGTCGGCAATGGACGGCTATGCCGTGCGCGCTCGCGACGTGACGAAAACGCCGGTGACACTGAAACGGATCGGCGAATCGGCGGCCGGCAGCGGTTTCAAGGGTTCGGTTGGCAAAGGCCAAGCGGTGCGCATCTTCACCGGCGCGCCGCTGCCGGCCGGCGCCGACGCCATCGTCATCCAGGAGAACGCACAGGCCAAGGGCAAGGCGATCACCGTCAACGAGAAGGTGGCGAAGGGCCGGTGGGTCCGTCCCGCCGGGCTGGACTTCAAGAAAGGCCAGCGGCTGCTCAAGGCCGGAACGGTGCTGACGGCACGCGACGTCGGCCTCGCCGCGGCGATGAACGTGCCGTGGCTGACCGTCCGCCGGCGACCGCGCATCGCCTATACCGCCACCGGCGACGAGGTGGTGATGCCCGGCGATCCGCTCGGCCGCGACCAGATCATCAGCTCCAACAGCGTCGCCCTCGGCGCCTACGTCCGGGTGCTCGGCGGCAATCCGGTCGACCTCGGCATTGCCCGCGACAGCGAGCGCTCGTTGCGGCGAATCCTCGACGGCGCCAAGGGTGCCGATCTCCTGGTCACCCTCGGCGGCGCCTCGGTCGGCGACTACGACCTGGTGCGCAAGGTACTGGGCGGCGAGGGCATGGAGCTCGGCTTCTATAAGGTCGCCATGCGGCCGGGAAAGCCGCTGATTTTCGGCAACCTCGGCGGCATACCGGTGCTCGGCCTACCGGGCAATCCGGTGTCCGCCGGCGTCACCTCGGTGATCTTCCTCAAGGCGGCGATCGAGAAGATGCTGGGAATCAAGCCCGCCAACGCAGCCCCGACCACCGCCGTCCTCGGGCGCGCGCTCGCCGCCAACGATTCGCGCCAAGACTATCTGCGCGCCACCTTATCCCACGACAAGGCCGGCAACCTGGTGGCGACGCCGTTCGAGCGCCAGGACTCGGCCATGCTGGCCAGGCTGGCCGAGGCCGATTGCCTGGTGGTGCGGGCGCCGAAGGCTAAGCCCGCGGCCAAGGGTGCCAGGGTCGAGATCATCCCGCTGCGCCAGGGTACCGTCACTTTCTAGGCGCCGGGCGGGGGCGGGGCCCGTCCACGGGTTCGGAAACGCCCTCCGAGGGCCCGGATTTCCGGCCCTGACGGGTGCTAAAATCGCGCTCCGCAAAATTTTTTTGATTAGGGCTTGACGCAAACGGTGAACTAAACTAGAACATGTGTGAACGTTTGCTATTTGTTCTAGATTTTGTAGCCGATTGCGGGACGGGGCACTAAGGCTGTCGTAACGCCGCCTTGCCGCCTTCCGCGAGTGATCAGAGGAAAACCCATGCTGACCAGGAAACAGTACGAACTTCTGGTTTATATCGACCAGCAGCTGCGTAAAAACGGCATATCGCCGTCGTTCGACGAAATGAAGGACGCGCTCGGCCTGAAGTCGAAATCGGGCATCCACCGCCTGATCACCGGCCTCGAGGAACGCGGCTTCATCCGCCGCCTGCCCCACCGGGCGCGCGCGCTCGAAGTGCTGCGGTTGCCCCAAAACATGGAAGCCCCTGGCAAGAAGGCCGGCGGCCGCAAGGCCGTCGGCTTCGCCCCCAACGTCATCAAGGGCGATTTCAAGCTGCCCGGCGCCAAGGCGACATCGGACTCGGAATCGGTTCAGTTGCCGCTCTACGGCCGGATCGCCGCCGGCACGCCGATCGAGGCGCTGCGCGACCATACCAACATCATCGACATTCCCGCCAGCATGCTCGGCTCCGGCGAGCACTACGCGCTCGAGATCGAAGGCGATTCGATGGTCGACGCCGGCATTTTCGACGGCGACACGGTTATCATCCGCCGTTCCGACACCGCCGACAACGGATCCATCGTCGTGGCGCTGGTCGAGGAGTCCGAGGTCACTTTGAAGCGGCTCCGCCGCAAGGGCGCCTCGGTGGCTCTCGAGCCAGCGAACACTTCGTACGAGACCCGCATCTTCGGTCCCGATCAGGTGAAGGTGCAGGGCCAGCTCGTCGGGTTGATTCGCAAGTACTGATCCGGCGCCGCTAGCGTCCGTCGCGGCGGGACTTTCGGGCTCGCTGCTCCGGTCGCTGCACCCATGGTCGTTCGCCGCGCTCGCCGTTGACCGTCTCGATGCGCACCCCGTCCCGACCCAGCCACAGCGCATGGCCGCCCTCGCGCCACAGATCGAAGCGGTCGATGACGCGTGCCGCCGGGCAGGTCCGTCGCACCGGATTGATGGCGATGACCACGTCGGCCGCCCAACAGTCCTCGGCCAACGCGCTGTCTTCGTAGACAAGCGCCACCACCTTGCCGACGACCCGGTATAGGCAACCCTCGACGTCGCAGCGCAGCCTGTTGTCGGCGCTGAGTCCGGCGGTCGGCCACACGTCCTCGGCTTCTTCCTGGCCGACGCGGCGCAGCCAGATCTCGCGTTCGAACCGCGCCCGCCGGAGGGTCGACACCGTCATGCCGCCGTCGGCGGTGCGCACCGCCAGCAGCCGCGCCTGGCCATCGATCAGCACGTCCGGCGGGCGGACCAGCGCCAAGGTGGCGAACCCCGCCGCGATTCCGGCGACGCTGAAGAGCCGCCACCACCGCCGCCACAGGCACAACCACAGGCCGCCGAGCGCGATCGCCGCCAGGCCGTAGGTCGGCATCGACGGCACCAGGGTCACCGCCCCCGGCCATGACGCGACGGTTTCGGCGACCGCGATCACTACCGTCAGTCCCCACCCCATCGGCGCCAGGGCCCAAGCCTCGAATCCCACGGGCATCAGCAGGAACGAAACCACCGCCCACGGCATCACCCACAATGCCGTCACCGGCACCGCCACAATGTTGGCGGCGAGGCCATAGTCGGCAAACCGGTTGAAGTGGTAGAGGGCGAACGGCGCCGTAGCGG
>DASWGT010000021.1:0-32172 GCA_036393575.1 Rhodospirillales bacterium
TGACGAAGGCGTCGGCGGTGATGTTCTTGCGGTGCTCGCTCAAATAGGCGTGGGAAACGGTCAGCGACTGGTTGATGGCGGTGCTGATGCGGTCCGAGAACCACACCTGCAGCCCGTAATTGAGGAACAGCGCCGCGAACACCGCAACCAGGATCGCCGGCGTCACCGCCACCAGGCTGAACAGCATCACCAGGCGCACGTGCAGCCCGGCGCCCGCTTGGCCGCGCCGCCGTTCCTGCCACACGGTGGTGAGCCGCCGCGCCACCACAAGGGCCAGCAGCAGCAGCAGGATGCCGTCGACGTAAATCAAATTCAGCACGGTCTTGATATCGGTGGCGGTGCGGCCGGACATAGTGGCGAAGGTGGCGACGCCCGAGACCACCGCCGCCGCTGCCAAGGCATAGGCCAGCTTGCGGTGGATGCTGGCGTCCTTCAGCCAGTCGCGGAACCGTCCGGCAATGGTCGCGGCGCCGCTCATTTCGCGCCCCGGATGACCGGTATGTTGAGTTCGCGGATCTTCTTGCGCAGTGTGTTGCGGTTGAGGCCGAGCACTTCGGCGGCCTTGATCTGGTTGCCGCGGGTCGCTTGCAGGGTGATGGTGATCAACGGCCGCTCCACCTCCTTCAGCACCCGCTCGTAGAGCCCGGCCGCCGGCAGGGCCTCCCCGCGCGCGGAGAAGATGGCGGCGAGCCGCCGCTCCACCGACTGCGACAGCCCCTTGCCTTCCGACTCGATGGCGGCCGGCGAAGCGTCGGCGAGTTCGGCCTGGATGTCCTCGACGCTGATTACCTCCTGCGAGTACAGCGCCGCCAGCCGCCGCACCAGATTCTCGAGCTCGCGCACGTTACCGGGCCAGGAATAGCTCTTGAGGCATTCCATCGCCGCGTTGTCGATGATCTTCCAAGGCAGCCCCTGGTCCGCCGCACGGGCCAGGAAGCAGCGCACCAGCTCGGGGATGTCCTCGGTGCGCTCGCGCAGCGGCGGCAGCCGGATCGGCACCACGTTGAGCCGGAAGTACAAGTCCTCGCGGAACAGTCCGTGGCGGATCAACTGCTTCAGGTCGTGGTGAGTGGCGGCAATGATGCGCACATCGGCCTTTATCGGCGTGCGGCCGCCGACAGTAGTGTATTGGCCGTCCTGCAGCACTCTCAGAAGCCGCGTCTGTGCATCGGGCGGCATATCGCCGATCTCGTCGAGGAAAAGCGTGCCGCCTTCCGCCTGTTCGAAGCGCCCGGGGGTACGCGCGGCGGCGCCGGTGAAAGCCCCCTTCTCATGGCCGAACAGCTCGCTCTCGATCAGCTCCTTGGGGATCGCCGCCATGTTGATGGCGACGAATGGCCCGTTCTTGCGTTTGCCGTAATCGTGGAGCGCGCGCGCCACCAGCTCCTTGCCGGTGCCGGACTCGCCGTTGATCATCACCGTCAGGTCGGTGCCCATCAGGCGCGCCAACGTCCGGTAAATCTCCTGCATCGCCGGCGAACGCCCGATCAGCGGCAGCGTCTCCTCTGGCTCGCCGCCGCTTTCGAAATCTCCCGCCGAGCGCGGGCTTTCGAGGCCGCGCCGCACCACGTTGACCAGTTCGTTGATGTCGAACGGCTTCGGCAGGTATTCGAAGGCGCCCCGCTCGGTCGCCTTTACGGCGGTCAGCAGCGTGTTGTGGGCGCTCATGACGACGATGCGGAGCTCCGGACGGACGCCGCGGATGCGCGGGATCAGGTCGAGGCCGTTCTCGTCCGGCATCACCACGTCGGTGATCACCAGATCGCCGTCGCCGTCGCTGATCCAACGCCACAGCGTCGCCGCGTTGCCGGTGGCGCGCACCTCGTAGCCGGCGCGCCCCAATGCCTGGCTGACCACCGTGCGGATGGCGCCGTCGTCGTCGGCGACCAGGATGGTCGGCGCCGCCATCACGAATCCTCCCCGTCACCGCCGGCCAGCGCGGGATCGGCCATCGGCAGCATGACGCGGAACTCGGTGCGCCTCGGCTGGCTGTCGCATTCGATGACGCCGCCGTGGTCGCCGATGATCTTGGCCACCAGCGCCAGGCCAAGGCCGCTGCCGTTGGGCTTCGAGGTCACGAACGGGTCGAACAGGTAGCCCTTGATGTCTTCGGGAATGCCAGGACCGTTGTCCTTGACGCTGACGCGGAGCGGCAGATGCATGCGCGAACTCGTGCCGGCGACGGCGAACCGTACCCCTTGCTGATAGGCGGTCTCGAGGGTGATCTCGCCGCCCTTGGCGGGCGCCGCCTCGGCGGCGTTCTTGACTAGGTTCAGGAACACCTGCAGGAGCTGGTCACGATTGCCGTAGACCGGCGGCAGCGACGGGTCGAACTCGGCGATGTAACGCAAATGCCGGCCGAAACCGTTTTTCGCCAGCTGCATCACCCTATCCAGGACCTGGTGGATGTTGACGGCGCCGCGCTTCAACGGCCCCGAGTCGGAAAAAGCGTCCATACGGTCGACCAATTCGCAAATTCGATCCGCCTCGTCGCGAATCAGCTCGGTCAGGCGGCGGTCGGCCGGCGACGAGTTCTGCTCCAACAGCTGCGCGGCGCCGCGGATGCCGGAAAGCGGGTTCTTGACCTCATGGGCGAGCATCGATGCCATGGCCGTCACCGAACGGGCGGCGCCGCGGTGGGTGAGCTGGCGGTCGATCTTGTCGGCGATCGAACGTTGCTGCAGCATCACCACCACCAAGTCCTCGTCGTCGGCGAGCAGCGTCGCTTGCAAATTCACGAAATGGCGGCCGACGCGCGGCGATTCCAGCGTCACGCCGTATTCGGACACCGCGTTGCCTTCCTCGCGCACCTGTTCAATCAGAGAGAACAGCGGATTGTCGACCGGCAACAGCTCGGCCAGCGGCTTGCCCTTGAGATGCGCGGCGCTGCCCTGCAGGAACTGCTCGCCGGCACTGTTGAGTTGGACGATGGCGTTGGCGCCGTCGACGACTACAACCGCGGTGCTGAGCGCGTTGAGGATGCTGTCGGCATCGACGGCGGCGGCGCCGGCGCCGGCCTTCGGACGGATGGCAACCACGGGCTCCGCCATCACGCCGCCATCCTGTCGATGATCGGCTGGTAGAAGCGGCGCAGCATCGTCTTCACCGTCTCCGGATCCTCGGCGCGCATCACCTGGGCGCGGAACTCGGCCGATTTCGGCAGGCCGCGCGAATACCAGCCGATGTGCTTGCGCGCCACGCGGACGCCGTGATGGACGCCGTAATGGGCGAGCATGGCGTCGTAATGCTCGAGCACCACGGCGAGCTGCTCAGGCAGACTGGGATCGGCCCGCCGCTCGCCGGTTTCCAGGAAATGCCGCACCTGCGACGGGAACCACGGGCGGCCATAGGTGCCGCGCCCGATCAGGATACCGTCGGCACCGGAGTCGCTGAGCGCCTGGGCGGCGTCGTCGAAGCTCATGATGTCGCCGTTGGCGAACACCGGGATGCGCACCGCCTCCTTGACCTGGCGGATGAATTTCCAGTCGGCGCGGCCCTTGTAGAACTGGCAGCGAGTGCGGCCGTGCACCGAGATCGCCTTGATCCCGCAATCTTCTGCGATGCGCGCCAGCTTCGGCGCGTTGCGGCTCGCATCGTCCCATCCGGTGCGCATCTTCAGCGTCACCGGGATGTCGACTGCCGTGACGGCGGCGGCGAGGATGCCGGCGGCAAGCCGTTCGTCGCGCATCAGCGCCGAGCCGGCGTCGCCGTTGGTCACCTTCTTCACCGGGCATCCCATGTTGAGGTCAATCAGCGCCGCGCCGCGGTCGCGGTTCAGCTTCGCGGCTTCCGCCACCACCTCGGGCTCGCAGCCGGCGAGCTGCACCGCCATCGGCTGCTCATCGGCGGCGTGGGAGGCCATCCGCAGCGTCTTGCGGGCGGCGTGGATCATCGCTTTCGAGGCGATCATCTCGCTGACCACCAAGCCGACGCCACAACGCTTGACCAGGCGACGGAACGGCATGTCGGTGACCCCCGACATCGGGGCCAGAATCACCGGGCTGTCGAGTCGGATCGGGCCAATGATGGGCAGCGTTTTGGGCGGCATTGCAGACAATTCGGAGGTTGGGCCTTTTTGGGTGCCCATTTATTAGGCAAAATTCGGGGAATTACAACATTTTTGGCAACCACAATTGCCGATTTCCGAGGCAACCACGGAACAGTTGCCCGGGATTATACCATCAGTACGTCGGTGACAAATTTTACCCCGGGATATCCGAGGGTTAGCAGCAGATAGGCGAGCAACACGATGCGCGCCGCCTTGCGTCCGCGCAGGCCGCTCTTGAAATGCGCCAACAGCAGGCCGCCGATGACCACAAAGGCGGCAACGGTTAGCACGGTCTTGTGGTCGAATTTCAGCAGCGAGCCGGTTTCCTTCAATTGCAGCGCCATGCCGGTGGCCAACCCGATGGCGAGCACGATCTCACCAAGCACCAACAGCCGCACCAGCAATTCCTCACAGTCGGCGACCGACGGCAACAGCCGCGTCAGCGTCGTCGGCTGCTTCAATTTCAGCGCCCGCTCCTGCATGAACGCCGCCAGCGCCGCGACGGCGGCGATGGTGACCAGCGCATAAGTGGCGACCGAGACGACGATGTGAACCAAGATCCAACCGCCGGGCGCGCTGCCGAGCGGCTTCACCGGGGCGTGCCCCCACACCGTCGCCAGCACGGCGAGGCAGACCATGTAACCGCACACCAGCGGCGTCAACCGCCACGCCTCTCGGCTGACCGCGGCGGCGGCCGCGAACAGCGCCATCGAGGCGGCGACCGTCACCCACAACGCCATCGACAAGTCGGTGCGCCAAATGCCACCGAGCGCCGCCAGGACCGACGACAACGGCCCGGCCACCGCCACCGCCAGCAGCGCCCAGAACGTGAAATCGCGGCTGTGATCGCGGCGTAACGGCAACAGCGCCGCCGGCACCAGGGTAATGATCGCCGACAGACTCAGAAGCGCGTTTTCGGGCATGGGGGCAGGCGTCCCTCGCTTGCTCATGGTTTGCCGACGAAGCCGTGGCCGGCTGCCGGCGGCCGGCCACGGCACAATCGCGCCGTCGTCTGCGATTGGCAAGTCCCTTGGCAAGGCGACGGGGGCGCACTAAGTTCGGCGCCGCGAAGCGACGCCGATCCGACGACGATTGAGAACGGCGCGGGAAAGGCACCTAATGAGCGGAACCGTGGCACTGGTGGTCGGGGCCGGCGAAGGTCGGCGCTTCGGTGGCGCGGTGCCGAAGCAGTACCGGACGCTCGCCGGCGAGCCGGTGATGCGGCGCGCGCTCCGCGCCTTCCTGGAGCATCCGCAGGTGACCTCGGTGCAGGCGGTCATCGATCCGAGCCACCGCGCCCATTACGACGCCGCGACCACCGGCCTCGATCTGCCGGAACCCGTGGCGGGCGGCGCGGTGCGTCAGGAATCCGTGGCTCGCGGCCTCGAGCGCGTGGCGGCGCTCAAGCCCGACAGGGTGCTGATCCACGACGCCGCCCGGCCGCTGGTTTCAGCCGCCGTCATTTCGCGCGTCCTGGCGGCGCTCGACGCGTCGCCCGGCGCAGTGCCGGCCCTGCTGGTCGCCGACACGCTGAAGCGCAGCGACGGCGGCTTGGTCACCGCCACCGTCGAGCGGCAAAATTTATGGCGGGCGCAAACGCCGCAAGCCTTCCGTTTCGCCGACATCCTCGCCGCCCACCGCCGGGCACCGGCTTCGGGGCTGACCGACGACGCGGCAGTGGCCGAACACGCCGGCCTCGCGGTTGCCATCGTCGAAGGCGCCGAGGACAACTTCAAGATCACCACCGAGGACGATCTGGTGCGCGCCGGGCGGCTGCTCGGCGCCGGCGAGACGCGCATCGGCTTCGGCATCGACGCCCACCAGTTCGGGCCCGGCGATCACGTCATGCTGTGCGGCGTCGCGGTGCCGTTCGAGCGCGGCCTGATCGGCCATTCCGACGCCGACGTCGGGCTGCACGCCGCCACCGACGCCCTGCTCGGTGCCATCGGCGCCGGCGACATCGGCAGCCATTTCCCGCCGTCGGACCCACAATGGGAAGGCGCCGCCTCCGCACAGTTCCTACGCCGCGCCGGCGAGTTGGTCGCCGCCAGGAGCGGCCGTATCGTCCATCTCGACGTTACGCTGATCTGCGAGAAGCCGAAGATCGGCCCGCACCGATCGGCGATGACGGCGCGCATTGCCGCCATCCTCGGGCTCGCCGAGGACCGGGTCAGCGTCAAGGCGACGACCACCGACCGCATGGGATTCACCGGCAGGGCCGAAGGCATCGCCGCGCAGGCGGTGGCCACCGTCGCGTTGCCCTAGGCCCCTTTTTACATAGTCATCACGCCGTCTCGGCGTCGATCCATTCCAGGAACTGCGGATTGCCGCCCGAGATCGGCACCGCGACCACGCACGGACAGTCGTAGCTGTGGTTCTCCTTGACCTTCGCCACCAGCGCATCAACGAGCCCGGCCTTGGTCTTCAGGAGTAGCGACACCTCCGTCGCCTCTTCGATCTTGCCTTGCCACCAGTAAATCGAAGTCGTCGCCGCGGGCAGCACGTTGGCGCAAGCGGCGAGCCGGCTTTCGACCGCGGCGCGGCCGATGCGCAGCGCCTCGTCGCGGGACGCCGCGGTGACGTAAACCAGAACCTGCGTCATGGTTAATTTCCTCCGACCCTCGCGCGCCGCCCCGCGTCCGCCAAGTCACGCGCCGCAAAATCCCTAACTGAAACAAGGCGCTTGGCCGCGACTCGAAACTACCGTAGCATGCTCTATATTATTGTCTCGATGACGGAAAACCAGGGCGGATATGCAAACCCATTTAACCGTAATCGCCAGCGAACGAGACGCCGAGCCGACGCGGCCGCGCGTCGCCGGCGGGGTATCGCCGTCGCAACTGAAATGGTTGATGCGCGGGCTCGATCAACCCGGCGGCAAGCTGCCGCTGTTCGATCAGGAAGGACGGCGCGTCAGCGACCGCACGGTGCAAAGCTGCCTCGACAAGGGCTGGGCCGAACCGTGGTTCGACAACCCGATCATGCCGGACTGGCAGATCTGCCGGCTGACGGACGCCGGCCGCCGCCTGTGCGCGGGCGCTTGATTGCCCGGTCACGGCGCTGAAACCGCGGTTGTCGCCGACCGGAAATTCGCGCCGCGCCGGCGCCTTTCGGTCGGCGCATCGGACTCTGGAACAGCATGCAGCACACCGTTACCCAGGATGGCGAGATCACGGTGATTGCCCTGAAGGGCGACATCGACCTCGAGTTTTCCAGCTCCATGCGCAAGGTGCTACTCAACTCCATCGCTAAGAGCCGCGGCGTGGCAGTGGACCTTTCCGCAGTTTCGATGATCGACAGCTCCGGCGTCGCCAGCCTGCTGGAGGCGTTCCAGACCGCTCGCAAGCAGGGCAAGAAACTGATCCTTGCCGCGCCGCCGGATGCCGTGCTGCGGGTGCTGAAGCTGGCGCGTCTGGACACTGTGTTCCAAATGGCCGACGACGTCGCCAGCGCCAAGCGGGCCCTTGCCTGACCGGCGTCCACCCGGGCGCCGTTCGACGGCGCGCCGAGTCGGCGCCGCCCGCCGTGAATCCGATACCCCGGCGACGCCCGTGAAAACTCCCGCCGACCAATCCTCTTACCTGCCGCCGCGGACGCTGTTGATTTGCATCAACCGGCGCTTCAAGGCGAGCGAGCCGTCATGCGCGGCGCGCGGCAGCCTGCCGATCGCCGACGCCATCGAGAGCGGCATCCGCGAGCGCCGCATCGCCATCGCCGTCGAGCGCATCGTCTGCCTTGGCCAATGCACCAAGGGCCCGACGCTGAAGTTGGTGCCAGGCGAATTCATCCTCGGCACCACCATGGACATGGTGCCGGGCATCCTGGATCGGCTGCAGGCCGCCTGCGGCATCCGCGCCGACGACGGGCCGCCCATGCACCTGCTCGGTTCGTGACCCGAACGCGGCGCCGGAAAATCGCCGTTCGGGGCACCGGTCCGAGTTGATATATTACATTAACAATATACAATAATAAATTGATATTAATTATTATTTATTAATTCAGAACGCCGCTTCCAGGGCCATGGACGGGGTGCGAAAAAATGCCGGCGTGTGACCGCTGTCACATGCGACGGCGGCGTTCCGTGGTCGGATATCGGGGTAAGGATGGATTTCGTGAAAACGAATCCTCCCTTCCCTCAAGAGCACAAACTAAGGCCGGGGCATGAACCCCGGCCTTTTTTTCCGCGGCGCCGGTGTTCGGCGGCGCCCGTCGCGGCCGCACCGGCCGCCCCGTCGAAGGAGAAAATGGTCGGAGCGGCGGGATTTGAACCCGCGACCCCTACACCCCCAGTGTAGTGCGCTACCAAGCTGCGCCACGCTCCGGCCGGTTGCCGCCGCAGTATTGCCGTCATGTCGCCGGGCGGCGCCGGCTACGGCGGCACTATACTTGAGCGGCATCGGCGGCGGCAACCGTCTGGCGGCCACCGAAACCTGCCGCAATTCCCGGACGATCAGGTACCGCCGAGGGCGGCGCGCAGATCTTCGAGTTCGCCGAGCAGGCTTTTCAGTTGCGCCCGCGTCTCGGCGGTGAACCTGTCGCCCTCAGCCGGCTCAGGAACCGGCGCCGGCGCACCGCTGTCCGCGGCCGCCACTGGGGCGGCCTTGAGCTTGCCGCCACTCTCGCGCAGCAGCTTTTGTACGCCCTTGATCGTATAGCCGTCGTGGTGAAGCAGGTCGCGGATGCGCATCAGCAACGCCACGTCCTCAGGCCGGTAGTACCGTCGCCCGCCACCGCGCTTCATCGGCCTGATGGCGGTGAACTTGGATTCCCAGAAACGCAGCACGTGCTGCGGCAGCTTCAACTCGCTGGCGACTTCGCTGATGGTGCGGAACGCGTCCGCGGATTTCGCCGCTCGTCCCGACACCGATGGACTATCCGCCGGCGCCGCCATCGTCATGTTCGCGAGCCAGGACGCATCCTCTCGTTGATGCGGTTCTTCAGCACCTGCGACGGCCGGAATACCAATACCTTGCGCGGCAGGATCGGGACTTCCTCCCCGGTCTTCGGGTTGCGCCCAATGCGCTGGCCCTTCTGACGGACGGAGAAGCTGCCGAACGAGGAAATCTTCACCGTTTCGCCCCTGGCGAGCGCGCCCGACATCTCGGCGAGAACCGATTCAAGAAGCTCCGCGGATTCATTCCGGGACAGGCCGACTTCCTGGTAGACGGCCTCGCCCAACTGCGCGCGTGTGATGGTTCTTCCGGCCATGCCCGTCAAGCCCCCCTGTTAATTTTAAGGAACGAGCCTATCGTTACCGGATAAATCCGTCAATATCAAAGGGATGGCAGAACATTTCAGAACCGGCGCCTTACCGGCACCGGCGCCCAGCCGGAAATGTGTGCGAGCCGCCTACCAGCGCACCAAGCTGGCGCCCCAGGTCAGGCCGCCGCCCATCGCTTCCATCAGGATTAGATCGCCGCGCTTGATGCGTCCGTCCTTTACCGCCTCGTCGAGCGCCAGCGGGATCGAGGCCGCCGACGTGTTGGCGTGACGGTCGACGGTGACGATCATTTTCTCGATCGGCAGGCCAAGCTTGCGGGCGGTGCCATCGAGGATGCGCTTATTGGCCTGATGCGGAACCAGCCAGTCGATGTCCGCCGGCTGCAGCCCGTTCGCCTCCAGCGCCTCCTCGACGATGGCGGCGAGATTGATGACGGCGTGCCGGAACACCTCGCGGCCGACCATTCGCACGTGGCCGACGGTTTGGGTCGACGACGGTCCGCCGTCGACGTAAAGCAGGTCGTTGGTGGAGCCGTCGGAATGGAGATGGGTCGAGATGATACCGCGCCCGACGTTGTGGCCGGCGCCGCCGCCGGCCTCCGGTTCCCCCTCCCCGGCCCGCAGGACCACCGCCCCAGCGCCGTCGCCGAACAGCACGCACGTGGCGCGATCCTGCCAGTCGAGGATGCGCGAGAACGTCTCGGCGCCGATCAGCAGGATAGTTTTGGACTGATTGGTCCGAATAAAGCTGTCGGCGATCGCCAGGCCGTAGATGAAGCCGGAGCACACTGCCTGGATGTCGAAGGCACTGCCGTTGACCATGCCCAGCCGCGACTGCACCTTGGTGGCGGTCGCCGGAAAGGTGTAGTCGGGCGTCGTTGTCGCCAGGATCACCATGTCGATCTCGGCGGTGGGAACCTTGGCGTCCTCTAGCGCCCGCTCGGCCGCCTTCATGGCCAAATCGGAAGTCAGCTCGCCGTCGGCCGCGATGTGACGCTCGCGGATGCCGGTGCGCTCGAATATCCATTCGTCGGTGGTGTCGACCATGGTCGACAGCTCGGCGTTGGTGACCACCCGTTCAGGCAAATAGGAGCCACAGCCGAGAACTTGGGTGCGTACGTTCATTCGCCGGCGACCGCTTCCTTGAGGATAGGCGCGTCGGCCGACAGTTTGGCGTAGTCCTTCTTGATGTGCTCGTTGAGGGAATTGATGATCAGTTCGACGGCGACGTGGATAGCATTGGCGAAACCGACGGCATCCGTGCCGCCGTGGCTCTTGATGCAGACGCCGTTCAGACCCAGGAACATTGCCCCGTTGTAGCGCCGGGGATCGACCCGCATCTTGAACGCCTTGAGCGCGCGCCGCGCCATCAAGGCGCCGAACCGGGCCATCGGTGTCGAGGTCAACGCCTCCTTGAGGAACACGCCGAACAGTTTGGCCGTGCCTTCGGCGGTCTTCAGCGCGATGTTGCCAGTAAATCCGTCGGTGACCACCACGTCGACGGTGCCAGCGCCGATGTCGTCGCCCTCGACGAAGCCGTAGAACTTGATCGGCAACTGCGTCGTCTGCAGCGTCAACGCCGCCTTCTTTACCGCCTCATTGCCTTTCAAGCCCTCGGCGCCGACATTGAGGATTCCGATCGACGGCTGTTCGAGGCCGAGCACGTTGCGCGCGAATACCTCGCCCATGACCGCGAACTGCACTAGGTTTTCGGCATCGCATTCAACGTTGGCGCCGAGGTCCAGCATCACGCTTTCGCCCCTGAGCGTCGGGTAATAGGTGGCAATCGCCGGTCGGTCGATGCCGGGAAGAGTCTTCAGCACGAACTTCGCCATCGCCATCAGCGCCCCGGTGTTGCCGGCCGAGATCACGCCGTCGGCGTCGCCGGCGCCGACCGCGTCGATGGCCAGCCGCATGCTGGAATTGCGGCCGCCGCGGAGCGCCGTGCCCGGCTTTTCCTCGTTGGTGACGACGTCGGCGGTGTGGCGGATTTCCGACACCGCCTTGGCGTTCGGATGGCGCTCCAGCAGCGGCTTCAGCTGAGCCTGATCGCCGAACAATAGGAATTTGACGTCGGAAAACCGCTCAAGCGACGCTTCAACGCCCTCGACCACCATTTGCGGGGCGTTGTCGCCGCCCATTGCATCGATGGAAAGCGTCAATTTGGCCAACGGGACCTTCCTTCGATCCGGTGCGCGGGAATTGACATCAAGCCCGCAACGATCGTCAGGCGGCGTCCCCGGTTTCCACGACCTCGCGGCCGTCGTAATGGCCACAGGCCTTGCAGACGTGGTGGGGCCGTTTCAACTCGCCGCAGTTCGGGCATTCCTCGTATACAGAGGATTTGAGCGCGTCATGTGAACGACGCATGCCGCGGCACGATTTTGAAGTCTTCTTCTTGGGGACTGCCATTGGTCGGTTACCTCGGATTCTTTGGTTCTGCCCTCAAAGCGCGCATACTAAACCCGATAAACTGCGCCGGGGCAAGAAACTTGCGGTTGTCATTTTAGCCGATCCTTGAGTCGCTGAAGGGCCGCAAACGGCCCCGCAGCGGCCCTTGGATTCACCGCTCCGGCGCTGGAATCGGCGGCGGTGCCGTCGGGCCCGGACGAATAATCCGTGAATGAAATCCCGGGTTTACGGGGGAATGGGTCGAGCGAAAGCGCGAGCTCCTCGGCGATCGCCTCGCCGACGTCGATGAGGTCGTCGACAACCAGATCGAACGGTTCCTCGGTGTCGAGATCCAGGCACTCTTCGCGCGCTTCTTCGGCTTCGGCGAGCGCCGAATACTGCCGCTCGAACGAATTCTCCACGTGAACCGGCAACTCATCCAGCGTGACGACGCAGGTCTGGCGGACGTCGGCCGTGAAGCTACCGTCGAGGCGGAACATGGTGCCGTCCTCCTCGGGCGTCACCCGGACCTTGCCGGTCAGGCTGTCGATGGCGACCAGACCGAATCGTTCGGCCAGCCGCGCTCGCTCGGTGGCGTCGGCCTCGACCGTCAACGCCACGCCGCCTTCGTCCAGGGACTCGACGGCGACGGGGCGCGAGAATTCCGTTTTCGGCGGCGGCGTCATCGGTCGCCTCCGGCAACTGGAGCGGTCGGCGGCGGGCCGAAGGTCACCGCGCCCGCCATCATGCCCGCCAGAGGTTGCCCGTCGAGCGCCAGCGCCTCGCGCCGCAGATAGTCGGCGACGGCGTCGATTGTCGCCGCATCGGGGCTCGCCTTGCGATACAGGTTGCGCTTCAGCGCCTCGGCAAGTGTCGCGTCGTCGGCGTCGAGGCCGGCCTCGTAGGCGGCGATGCGGCCGTAGAACGCCGCCGCCATGGCCTTGATCCGACGGCCGACGGCTAGGTCGCCGACGCCCATCTCGCGCAGATTCCGGTCCATGTCGGCGAACATCAGGTCGAACAGCGCCTGAGCGAGGTCGGCGGTGCGCGGATGGTCGCGTTTCAGGCGCCTGAGCACCAGGAAGGCGTGCAAAAGGATCATGTCGAATCGACCGTCAACGGTGTCGGGGACGCCGCACCGCAGATAGAACGCGGGCTGCCGCGCCTGCGCCACCAGCGACAGGTAAAGGCCGCGGGCCGGCGTCTCCAGGCGGCCGGCGCCGAAAAAACCGAACAATTTCCTCAACGCGCTCATCCCGTTTCCGAGTCCCTGAGGTCCCGATGCCTATCAAATGCCAACACCGTGCGATTGACAATCGGCCGCTTGCAGTGCAACTTTCCGCCCTCTCCGGATCAACAGCCGCTGGCTGGCGATGTCCGCCGTTACGGCGCGACGAGGATGAGGACCGGTGAAGGTTTCGAGGTTCATCACGTCCACCCGCTTGTCCGTATTGGCGGTCGTCTGCGTCGCCGCCTTGTCGACGGCGGCCTGCGCGACCCGCCTCGATACCCGGGGCAACCTGCCCGATCCGGAACGGCTGGCGGAGATCAAGCCGGGCGACCAGACCAAGGACGACGTGGTCGATATCCTGGGCTCGCCGTCCAGCGTCACCCCGTTCGGCAGCAATACCTGGTATTACATCTCCAATCGCACCGAAACCTTCGCGTTCTTCGCTCCGGAAGTCATCGACCGGCATATCGTCATGGTCAAGTTCGGAGCCGACGGCAAGGTCGCCGAAGTCGACACCATCGGCCTCGAGGCCGGCCGGAAAATTCAGCCCGTGGAGCGAACCACGCCGACCCACGGCAACCAGATTACCGCCATCGAACAGCTGATCGGCAACCTCGGCCGGTTCAAGAAAAAGGGCCAAAAGCCCTCGGAGCCTGATCCGAACTTGCCCGATCCTTACAGCCCGTAACGGCCGCCGGTCGAGCGCCGGCTTACGTTCCACTTCCCGCTACGCCAGGATCGCCAGCAGCAGGATGGCGACGATGTTGATGATCTTGATCATCGGGTTGACGGCCGGGCCGGCCGTGTCCTTATAGGGATCGCCGACGGTGTCGCCGGTGACCGCCGCCTTGTGGGCGTCGGACCCCTTGCCGCCATAGTTACCGTCCTCGATGAACTTCTTGGCGTTGTCCCAGGCGCCGCCGCCCGAGGTCATCGAGATCGCCACGAACAGCCCGGTGACGATGGTCCCCATCAGCATCGCGCCGAGCGCGGCGAACGCCGCCGCCTGCCCGGCGATCGCCGCGATCACGGCGTACATCACCACCGGCGCCAGCACCGGCAACAACGAAGGCACGATCATTTCCTTGATCGCGGTCTTGGTCAGCATGTCGACGCAGGCGCCGTAGTCGGGCTTCGCCTTGCCTTCCATGATGCCCTTGATTTCCTTGAACTGCCGGCGCACTTCGATGACCACTTGGCCGCCAGCCCGGCCGACCGCCATCATGCCCATCGAGCCGAACAGGAACGGCAACAATCCGCCGATGAACAATCCGACGACCACGAACGGGTTCTGCAGGTTGAAGACGACCTTCAGGTTCGGGAAATAGTGGGCGAGTTCCTCGGTGTAGGCGGCGAACAACACCAGTGCGGCGAGGCCGGCCGAACCGATGGCGTAGCCCTTGGTCACCGCCTTGGTGGTGTTGCCGACGGCGTCGAGCGCGTCGGTGACTTTCCGTACGTCCTTCGGCAGGTCGGCCATCTCGGCGATGCCGCCGGCGTTGTCGGTGACCGGCCCAAACGCGTCCAACGCGACCACCATGCCGGCCAACGCCAACATGGTCGTCGCCGCGACGGCAAGGCCATAAAGCCCGGCGCTCAGGTAGGAGACAATGATGCCGGCGCAGATCACGGCGACCGGCAGCGCCGTCGCCTCCATCGAAACCGCCAGGCCCTGAATGATGTTGGTGGCGTGTCCGGTGATCGACGCCTTGGCGACGCTTTGCACCGGACGAAACGGCGTGCCGGTATAGTACTCAGTGATCCACACGATCAGCCCGGTGACGCCGAGCCCGGCCAGCGCGCAGATGTAAAGCTGGGCGCCGGTGATCGAGCGACCCATCGCCGCGTAGCCGGTCTTCCAGCCGACTAACAACGAGATGATGCCGCCGATCAGGACCGCCGAGATCACAGCGCTGGCGATCAGCCCCTTGTAAAGCGCGCCCATGATGTTCCGGCTGGCGCCGAGTCTGACGAAGAAGGTCGCGACCACCGAAGCGATGATGCATACCGCGCCGACCACCAGCGGCAACGCCATCATCAGCTCCTGCGCCGGACCGGTGAAGAAGATGGCGCCGAGCAGCATGGTCGCCACCACCGTCACCGCATAGGTCTCGAACAGATCGGCGGCCATGCCGGCGCAATCGCCGACGTTGTCGCCGACGTTATCGGCGATAACCGCCGGATTGCGCGGATCGTCCTCGGGGATTCCGGCCTCGATCTTGCCGACCAGGTCGGCGCCGACGTCGGCACCCTTGGTGAAGATGCCGCCGCCGAGACGGGCAAAGATGGAGATCAGCGACGCCCCGAAGCCGAGCGCGACCAGTGCCTCGAGGATGTGCCGGAGCCCTTGCGGCGTTCCCGCGTTGCCGGTGGCGCGCAGCGTCACGTAGTAGCCGGCGACGCCGAGCAGCGCCAAGCCGACCACCAGCATGCCGGTGACGGCGCCGGACTTGAACGCGATGTCGAGACCGCCGGCCAGCCCCTTGGAGCGCGCCGCTTCGGCGGTGCGCACGTTGGCGCGGACCGACACGTTCATGCCGATGTAGCCGGCGGCGCCGGAAAGGATGGCACCGATGAAATAGCCGATGGCGACCGTAACGCCGAGGCGCAGCCCCAGCAATACGCCGATCACCGCGCCGACGACCGCAATGGTCTTGTATTGACGGTTGAGATAGGCGTTGGCCCCTTCCTGAACGGCGGCCGAAATCTCCTGCATGCGGGCGGTTCCCGCCGGCGCCGCCAGCACCGAGCGGACGGCATAGGCGCCATAAAGCAAAGCCAGAACACCACAGGCGATTACCAACCAGTACACATTCGACATGTTTGAATACCCTTTTGTGAACCCGGCCCCCCGACCGGGACTCGGGCTATAGAGTCCCGGAAGCGCGCCGTGTGGACAATCCGCGGTTTGGCAGGCGGACGACCGAAAACCGGCCGCGAAATTGGCCGCGAAAATGCCAGAACCGGCACCATAAAGCAACAGGCCACGACGTCTTGTCTATCGCCGCCGGCGGCGGTTTTCGGACCGGCGGCCGACGCCCGCGACGACATCCCGCGGGCGTGCTCAGCGGACCGGCTGTTCGACGATGTCGCCGACGACAACGTTGCGGATCAATCCCTTGCCCGCCACCTTGTCGCCGATCAACTGCAGGCGCTGGCGGATGATCTCGGCGTCGACGCGCTCTTCCGCCTTCAGCAGGCGCGGCATGAACGAGTGCATGTCCTTGAGGAAGGCGTCGATGATCACCGGCAACAGGTACTTGATCCTTTCCGCCCTCTTGTCGCCTTGGGTTTCCAGCTTGAGCTCGATCTGCACCAGGGCGGCGACCCGGTTTTCCTGGAAGATGGTCGTTACCAACGGATCCATGTCGATGGTGATGGTGTCCTCGATCTTCGCCATCTCCTTCGGCTTTTCCTTCTTTTCCAGTTCCTGGAACGGGCCGAGCTGCAGCCACTTCAGAATGCTGGCGGTGCCGCCGCCCAGCATCACCAAGATGGCAAAAATCATGACGATTTTTTTCATCGGCCAGCCGTTGTTCCGTTGATGGTCGCGTCGCCGCGGGTGGTCGCGCCATTATCCCGGCTTCCGCCGGCAAAGAACAAGGGGGAGATGGGGACCGCCGCGGCGGCGCGATCAGAAATGACGGTAGCCAGTGCGGGCGAGTGGCACCCGACGGCCGGCGCTATCGCGTACGTCAACCGGGTGCGTCCCGCTGCTGCCGCCGCCCATCGCCCGACGCATCCGGCCGATTTCTGTGAGCGGCAAACCGAGCCGGCGGGCGAGCGCGGCGACGGCCTTGCGGCGCGACGGCCGTGCAGTGAACATCAGCTCGTAGTCGTCGCCACCGGTCAATGCCCGCTCGCGGAGACGCGGATCGAAGGCGATGGCGGCGCGCGCCGCCGCCGACAGCGGCACCCTTTCGACGTCGATCTCGGCGGTGCATCGCGAGGTTCGCGCCACGTGGCCGAGGTCGGCGATCAGGCCGTCGGAGACGTCGATCGCCGCCGTCGCCAGCCCAACCAGGCCGAGGCCGAGGCGCACCCGCGGCTGCGGCCGGCGATATCGGCCGACCAGTGCCTTGGCGTGGCGCTTGCCGAGGCCGGCGATGCCGTCCTGCAGCACCTTCAGTCCGAGCGTCGCGTCGCCGATGGTGCCCGATACGTAGATGAGATCACCGGCCCGCGCGCCGTTGCGCCGGAGCTCGCGGCCTTTGGCGACGCTGCCGAGGGCGGTCAGACAGACCGTCAGTGGCCCGCCCGTCGCCACCGTGTCGCCGCCAATCAGGGTGATGCGGTGAGTCTTCTGCTGACGTCCGAGCTCGTCGGCGAACGCTTTGATCCAACCGAAGTTGCAATTCCTGGGCAGCGCGATCGCCATCGTGTAGGCTTCGGGCGTCGCGCCCATCGCCGCCAGGTCGGAAAGGTTGACGCCGATCAGCCGCGCCGCGACGGACTGTGGGCTCTCGTCCTCGGGAAAGTGGACGCCGGCGACCAGCGCGTCGGTGGTGACGATCAGCCGCCGTCCCGGCGCCACGGCGACGGCGGCCGCATCGTCGGTGAGCCCGAACGCGCCGGGCGCCTTGGCCGCCAGCGGCGCGAAGAAGCGCCGGATCAGCTCGAACTCATCGGGCCGTTTCGCCCTGCCCTTCGCCAAGCCCCTTGATTTACCCAAGTTCCTTGCCCTCAAGCTCCAAGCCTTCGGCCCTGGCCTTGGGCGGTCCCGGTCACAGCTCGCCGGCCCTGAGCTCGCGAGCCAGCCGATCGAGCACCCCGTTGACCAGCGCCGCCTCTTTGCCCTCGAAGAATGCGTTCGCCACCTCGACGTACTCGTTGATGACAACCGCCGCCGGCACCTCCAGTTTCGCTTTCAACTCGTAGGCGCCGGCGCGCAGCACCACCCGCAGCAGCGTCTCCAGCCGGTCCGGCGTCATCCCCGACGACAACGCCTGCGCGATCGCACTGTCGAGTTCGGCGGCGCGACTCGAGACGCCGTTGACGAGATCGCTTAGCCACGCGTCGTCCGGTTCCGCCATCGCCTCGCTACGGTCCTCGCCGGCGCTGAATCGCCAGCGCTTGGCCATGAACTCCGCCAGCACCGCGTCGGCAGGCGCGCCGACCATGTCCATCTCGTAAAGGGCTTGCACCGCCGCCAGGCGCGCGGCACTGCGCCGCTGGCCGGCGCCGGGCCGCCTGCCGGCGGCCGATCGGCGGGCCTTGCTCATCGTTGCGCCAAACGGAGGGTCTTTCGCAGCTCCATCATCCTCAGGCACGCCCGCGCCGCCTCGCCGCCCTTGTTCTTGCCGTCGACGGCAGCACGTGCCCGCGCCTGTTTCTCGGTGTCGCAGGTGAGGACGCCGAAGCCGAGCGCCACCGCCTTGTCGACGGCGATGTCCATGAGCGCGCGCGTTGCCTCGCGGGCGATGTGCGCATGGTGGTCGGTCTCGCCGCGGATGACGGTGCCGAGCGCCACGAAGCCGTCGTAATCGGTGGTCGCAGCGTGGGTTTCCATCGAACGCAGCGCGAAGCGGATGACGGCCGGAATCTCGAACACGCCCGGCACCGCCAGCCGGTCGTGTGCGATGCCGGCCGCGTCGAGGACTTGGATGGCACCTTTCGTCAGCTGGTCGGCGATGTCCTCGTAATACCGGGACTCGACGATAAGAACCCGCCGTTCGTCGCTCATATCAGGAACGCTCTTTCTTGGCGGCGACTAGGATCGGACGCTGCTCGACGACCGACAGCCCATAGCCTTCGAGGCCGATGATCGTGCGCTTGGTGTTGGACAACAGCACCATGTCCCTGACCCCGAGGTCGAGCAGAATCTGGGCACCGACGCCGTAGTCGCGGAGCTGGCCGCGCCCGGCGTCCTTGTTGCCGCCGGCGATCTGGATCTTGGCGCGCACCCGGTCCGACAGCGCCGCCCGGTAGGGCTCGCGGATCAGCACCACGACGCCGCGCCCTGCTTCGCCGATCATCCGCATCGCCTGCTGCAGCTCGCCGGCCTTACCGGCCTCGACGTCACCCAGCACGTCGTCGAGCACGTTGAGCGCGTGCATGCGGACCAGTACCGGGCCGTCCGCCTTTACGTCGCCCTTCACCAACGCGATGTGCTCGGCGTAGGCGACGCGGTTGGTGTAGATGAACATGTTGAAGTCGCCGCCGTGGACGCTCGTGAACGTGGTCTCGAGGGTGCGCTCGACGATGCGGTCGTTGCGCAGCCGATAGGCGATCAAATCCGCGATGGTGGCGATCTTGATGCCGTGGAACTGGGCGAATTTGATCAGGTCCGGCATCCGCGCCATGGTGCCGTCCTCGTTCATGATCTCGCAGACCACGCCCGACGGGTTGAGCCCGGCCAAGCGCGACACGTCGACTGCCGCCTCGGTATGGCCGGCGCGTACCAGCACGCCGCCGTCGCGCGCCTCGAGCGGAAATACGTGGCCCGGACAGACGATGTCGTTCTTGCCCTTGGTTGGGTCGATGGCGACGGCAACGGTGCGCGCCCGGTCGGAGGCCGAGATCCCGGTGGTCACCCCTTCGCGGGCCTCGATCGAGACGGTGAACGCGGTCTGGTGACGCGAGGCGTTGCGCCGCGCCATCTGCGGCAGGTCGAGCTGGC
Source organism: Rhodospirillales bacterium (assembly GCA_036393575.1). Lineage (GTDB taxonomy): Bacteria > Pseudomonadota > Alphaproteobacteria > Rhodospirillales > Casp-alpha2 > JACPJY01. The sequence goes on from DASWGT010000021.1 coordinate 19,510, forward strand.
GGATGCGCTCGGCCGTCAGCGCCAGGCAGATCAGGCCGCGCCCGTGCTTGGCCATGAAGTTGATGGCGTCCGGCGTCGCCATCTGCGCCGGCACCACCAGATCGCCCTCGTTCTCGCGCTGCTGGTCGTCGACCAGCACGAACATGCGGCCGTTGCGGGCGTCCTCGATGATGTCGTCCATGTGCGACAGGTTTTCGCGGTATGACAACGGCTTAGTCCCTATCCAGAAGCCGCGCAACATAGCGCGCCAGGAGATCGATTTCCAGGTTCACGCGGTCACCGGGCTTGAGTCCGCCGAGCGTCGTCGCCTTCAGCGTATGCGGAATGACGTTGACGGCAAAGCGCCCGTTGCGGACGCCGTTGACGGTGAGCGATACGCCATCGACGGCGATCGCGCCCTTGGCGGCGATCAGACGCTTGAGGTCCTTCGGCGCTTCGAACACCAGCCGCCGCGAGCCGCCTTCGTCCTCGGCGGCAACGACCTTGGCGACGGCGTCGACGTGGCCGGCGACGACGTGGCCGCCGATCTCGTCGCCTACCTTCAACGGTCGCTCGAGATTGACCGGCGTGCCCTTTTTCCAACCGCTTAGCGAGGTGCATTTCAGCGTCTCGGCCGAGGCCTGGACCGCGAACCAGCCCTTGCCCTTGTCGATCACCGTCAGGCAGACGCCGGCGCAGGCGACCGAGGCGCCGATGGCGATGGTGCGGGTATCATAGCCGGTTTCGACCTCGATGCGGGTGTCGCCGCCCGGCTTGACGGCCCTGACCCGGCCGAGATCGGTGATGATGCCGCTGAACATGCTCGGCTGCCTTCCGATCAGGGCGCGCGGCGGTAGGTTTCGAGCACGTCGGCGCCGACGGCGGCGATCGAATCAAGCGCGAATGCCGGCGCCTCGGCGAGGCCGCTGATGCCGAACGCGGCGACCGCGCCTAGGCCGTCGCCGCCGATCAGCTTCGGCGCCCGGAACCAGGCGATGCGGTCGATCAGATCGCGTTTCAACAGCGCCGCCGCCAGGCGGCCGCCGCTTTCGACCAGTACCCGGGTCAGGCCCCTGCGGCCGAGGTCCTTGGCAACCCAGCCGAGGTCGGGCCGGCCGTCGCCGCCGGTCTCGGCGTCGATCACGGTGACGCCCTTGGCCTCCAGCGCCTGACGCTTGGCCCGGTCGGCGCCGCCGCCGGCGTACAGCCATACCGGCAGCCGCTTCGCCGTCGACGCCAACGGGCTGTCCGGCGGCAACAGCAGCCGGCTGTCGAGGACGATGCGCAGCGGCGAGCGGTCCTCGAGCCCGGGCAGCCGGCACGTCAGCTCCGGCGCGTCGGCAAGCGCGGTGCCGATGCCGATCATCACCGCGTCATGGTCGGCGCGCAGCCCGTGGGCGAAAGCGCGCGCGCCCTCGCCGGTGATCCATTTGCTTTCGCCCTTGGCGGTCGCCACGCGACCGTCCAGCGTCGTCGCCGTCTTCAGGGTGAACAGCGGTCGCCCTTTGGTGACGCGCATCAAGAAGCCGGCGTTGACTTCGCGCGCCTCCTCGGAGCACACGCCCTGGGTGACGGCGATGCCGGCGGCGTTGAGCCGCGCCAGCCCCGTCCCGGCCACCCGCGGGTCCGGGTCCTCGATGGCGACGACGCAGCGCTCGACGCCGGCGGCGATCAGCGCCTCGGTGCACGGGCTCGTCTCGCCCTGGTGATTGCAGGGCTCCAGAGTCACGTAGGCGGTGGCGAAACGGGCCAGCGTGCCGGCCCGCCGCAAAGCCTCCGTCTCGGCGTGCGGCCGGCCGCCCGGTTGCGTCCAGCCGCGCCCGACGACGCGGGCGCGGCCCTCGGCGCCCAAGTCCTCGCGCACCAGCACGCAGCCGACGGCAGGATTGGGCCATACCCGGCCGAGGCCGCGGCGCGCCAGCGTCAGCGCCGCCCGCATGGTGGCGACATCGCCGGCCTTAACCTCGCGTTTGGCGCGCCCGCTATTTGTCCCGATCACTGCCCAGTTTGCCCACAAAGGCCTCGAAATCCTTGGCCTCTCGGAAATTTCGGTAAACCGAGGCAAACCGGACAAAAGCCACCTGGTCGAGTTCGGAGAGGGCTTCCATCACCATCTCGCCGATGACCTTGGTCGGTATTTCGCTCTCGCCCAGGGTTTCGAGGCGACGTTGGATGCCGTTGACAATGCGCTCGATTCGGTCTTCCTCCACCGGCCGCTTGCGCAGCGCGATCTGCAAGGACCGGAGCAGCTTCTCGCGGTCGAAGGGGACCTTGTCGCCGTTGCTCTTGATGACCGACAGATCGCGCAACTGCACGCGCTCGAAGGTCGTGAAGCGCGACGAGCATTCAGGACAAAAACGTCGCCGGCGGATGGTCGCGTTGTCCTCCGTCGGACGCGAGTCCTTAACCTGTGTGTCGTCATGGCCGCAAAACGGACAACGCATTGTCGATCATCCTTCCAGTTTCGGCCCGCCCGGATCGGCGGCGGCCGCTCAACCCAGTCCGTAAATCGGGAACCGCTGGCACAGCTTGCGCACCCGCTCCCGGGCCGTCTTCTCGGCGGCGCTGTTGTCGTCCGGCCTCGCCGCCAGCCCGTCGAGGACGTCGCTGATCAGGTGCCCGACCTGCTTGAATTCCTCGGTGCCGAAGCCGCGGGTGGTGGCCGCCGGGGTGCCGAGCCGGACGCCCGACGTGACGGTCGGCTTCTCCGGGTCGAACGGGATGCCGTTCTTGTTGCAGGTGATGCCGGCGCGCTCGAGGCTGGCCTCGGCGGCGCGTCCGGTCAGCTTCTTCGGCCGCAAGTCGACCAGCATCAGGTGCGTGTCGGTGCCGCCGGAGACGATGTCGCAGCCGCGGTCCATCAAAACCAGGGCGAGCATTTTTGCGTTGTTTACAACGGCTTGGCTGTAGGTCTTGAACTCCGGCCTCAACGCCTCGCCGAACGCCACCGCCTTGGCGGCGATGACGTGCATCAGCGGCCCGCCCTGCAGGCCCGGGAACACCGCCGAGTTGATCTTCTTCCCCAACTCGTCGTCGTTGGCGAGGATCATGCCGCCGCGCGGACCGCGGAGCGTCTTGTGGGTGGTGGTGGTGACGACATGGGCGAACGGCAGCGGGCTCGGATGCACGCCGGCGGCGACCAGGCCGGCGAAGTGCGCCATATCTACTAGTAGATAAGCCCCGACGGCGTCGGCGATCGCCCGGAACCGCTTGAAATCGATGATCCTCGGATAGGCCGAGCCGCCGGCGATGATCAGCTTCGGCCTGTGCTCGCGGGCCAGCCTCTCGACCTCGTCGAAGTCGGTCAGCGCGTCCTCGCGCCGCACCCCGTACTGCACTGCGTGGAACCATTTGCCCGATTGCGACGGCGGCGCGCCGTGGGTCAGGTGCCCGCCGGCCGCCAGCGACATGCCGAGCAGCGTTTCGCCCGGCTTGAGCAGCGCCATCAGCACTGCGCCGTTGGCCTGGGCGCCGGAATGCGGCTGCACGTTGACGTAGGTGCAATCGAACAGCTGTTTGGCGCGCTCTATGGCCAGGCTCTCGGCGACGTCGACGAACTCGCAGCCGCCGTAATAGCGTCGTCCCGGATAGCCTTCCGCGTACTTGTTGGTCATCACCCCGCCCTGAGCCTCGAGCACGGCGCGGGAGACGATGTTCTCCGACGCGATCAGCTCGATCTGGTCTTGCTGGCGGGCGAGTTCGTCGTCGATGGCCTTGGCGATGGCCGGGTCGCGCTCGGCCAGCGTGTCTTCGAAGAAGCGCTCCAGATCGTCGGAAAAGTAAGGCGACAGCGGAATCTTGGCTTCGAGCGTCATTTCTTTTTTATCCCTGTTGGCGGAGTGGACAGCTTGTCGACGCGGCGCTTGTGGCGGCCACCCTCGAACTTGGTGGTCAGAAACACGTTCAGGCAATCGCGGGCGGTGTCGGGACCGATCATGCGGCCGCCGAAACAGATGACATTGGCGTCGTTATGGAGCCGCGACATGCGGGCGCCCAGCGCATCGTGGACTAGCGCGGCGCGGATCTCCGGATGCCGGTTGGCGGCCATCGAAATGCCAATGCCGCTGCCGCAGATCAGGACTCCGCGTTTCGCCTTGCCTTCCTTCATGGCGCCGGCCAGCGCGTAGCCGAAGTCGGGATAGTCGACCGATTCCAGGCTATCGGCGCCGAGATCGAGGACGCTGTAGCCGAGGTCCATGAGGTCTTTCTTCAACTGCGTCTTCAGGGCATAGCCGGCGTGATCGCTGGCGATGGCGATGGTTTGCGATGACTTCCTGGGCGACATGGCGGTTGACCGTGGCCGCGGGATTGTCGAGCCGGGCAGCGCGACCGAGGCATGTGATACCATATATCGAATCCCCCTGCCAACGGGGCACAAGACATCGGGCCAGGCCCAAGTTATGGGCTATCCGGGGACGGTTTTCCGGGTGCCGGCGGTGGGCGGCGAAAATATAAAAACGGCGCCCGGCGTGGACGGCCAGAAACGATCGACCCATCACCGCCGATTGCATTGCCGGCGTGCAAATAAATCGGTTTCGGCCGGCGGCGGCCGTGTCGCGATATTTGATTCTAATGGCGGTTCGACGCGCCGACGGCGTCGAATTACTACCACTTCTTCGCTGTTGTCAGCGCCGCTTCGGCTTCCTATGATGTGTGCCAATCGAAAATTAAAAAAACGAATCATCCAAACCGGGGGGCCCAGGAGGATGAGCGAAGAAGTAGTCGATGTCGTGTCGCGTCTCGATGTCCTACGGATGACCGTCGACATCGTCGCCGCATATATTTCCCGCAACCCGCTCGAAGCCTCGCAGATTCCCGACGTCATTCACCGCGTCTTCGATACGTTCGCCGGCGTATCCGCGAGCCCAGCCGTTGACAAGCCGGCCCCGCGCGCCCCGGCGGTGCCGGTGCGGCGCTCGGTGATGGCCGACTTCATCGTCTGCCTGGAGGACGGCCGCAAGCTTAAGATGTTGAAAAGACACCTTAAAACAGCCTACAACCTGACCCCGGACGAGTACCGCAGCCGCTGGAACCTGCCATCGGACTACCCGATGGTGGCCCCCAGCTACGCCCAGCAGCGCTCGGATTTCGCCAAGAAGATCGGCCTCGGCCGCAAGGCCGGCTGATCGGCGATCGGCGCGCTTTACCGGCATGTGCAAAAAGAAAAAGCCCGGCGGCAGTTCCGCCGCCGGGCTCACTCATTTCGTTTGCGACTCGTGGTCGGGATCACGCGATCCCTGTGATCGGCCTCAGCTCGAAATCTTCTTGATCGGCTTCAGCGCGCCCTTCGTCCACTCGTACATCATGTAGGTTTCGCCCTTGATGTCGCCCTTCTTGTCGAAGCTGATCTTGCCGAGAACGGTACTGAAGGTGCCGCTCTTGAGAGCCGCGGCGACCTTCTTGGCGTCGGTGGACTTGGCGGTTGCCGCCGCCTGCGCCCAGGCCTGCACCGCCGCGTAGCTGTAAAGCGTGTAGCCCTCGGGCTCGTAGCCTTGGTCGCGGAACTTCTTGACCACGGCCGCGGCTTCCTTGTTGTTGCGCGGATCCGGGCTGAACGACGCCAGCGTGCCCTCGCCGGCATTGCCGGTGATCGACCAGAACTCCGGGATAAACAGGGCGTCGCCGGCGACCATGCGGGCCTTGAGCCCCTGTTCGCGCATCTGCCGGACGATCAGGCCGCCCTCGGTGTGGTAGCCGCCGTAGAACAGGACTTCCACGTTGTTGGCCTTCAGTTTGGTCACCAGCGCCGAGTAGTCCTTCTCGCCGGCGGTCACGGTGTCGTAGAGCACTTCCTTGGTGCCGCGTTTGTTGAGCTGCTTCTTGACCTCGTCCGCCAGTCCTTTGCTGTAAGTCTGCTTGTCGTGGACGATGGCGACCCGCTTGCCCTTGAAGTTGTCGACGATGAAATCGCCGTCGAACGGTCCCTGCTGATCGTCGCGGCCGCAGGTGCGGAAGACGTTGAAAAAGCCCTGCTCGGTGAGCTTCGGGTTGGTCGACGCCGGCGAGATTTGGAGGATGTTCTCCTCCTTGTAGACCTCGGACGCCGGGATCGACGAGCCGGAGCAGAAGTGCCCGGAGACGAACACCACCTTCTGGTTGGCGAACTTATTGGCGACGGAAACCGCCTGCTTCGGGTCGCAGGCGTCGTCGCCGTATTCGAGCTTGAGTTTCTGACCCAGCACGCCGCCCGCGGCATTGAGATCGGCGACCGCCTGCGTTGCGCCGCGCTTGAGTTGTTCGCCGAACGCCGCGTAGCTGCCGGTAAACGGGCCGGCGCTGGCGATCACGATGTCGGCGTGCGCGGCGCCGACGCCGAACGCCGTCAACGCGGCGGCGATGAACATTTGCATCATTCGTTTCATGCGGATTTACTCCCTGGTGAAAAGGGGCCGGTTACCGAACACGAAACCTCTTCGCCACCCGGTCCCGAACGCTGCTCACAAGAGGACGACGAAACGGCCCCTCGCGGGCGCTTGCGATCAATCTACCATGAACGGCGAAGCCGGCGAAAGAAGCGGGTCGGCGGATCAGTCGGCGGCGTGCGGCGGCGCTTGCTTGGCACGGTAGCGCCATGGGCCGGCGCGTTCGTAAAGCCACGGGTATTGGCTGACCATCTTGGAAACCCGGGTGATCCGGTAGGCGATGAGGGCGAACCCGGTGATCAGCAGCGTGTCGATGAGGAAGCCCGAGAGCGACAACAACTCGCCCTGAAACAGCGACCACACCAGGAAACGATCGGTGAGGCCAAGGAGAAAACCGTAAAAGAACAGATGCGGCAACGGCCGCCAGGTAGCGGCCAGCGCCTGGCCGGTCAAGCAGGCGGCGCCGCCGATCAGGACCACGGTGACGGCGACAAAGACCGGCAGGCTGGTTCCGAGCACGTCTTCCATGCCGCCCTCACCCGCTCGCGGCCAAGCCGCCCTCGAGATACGCGGCGCGCACCTGCGGGTCGGCGAGCAACTCGGCGCCGGTCCCGGTCATGGTGATGCGGCCATTGACCATGATGTAGCCGCGTTGCGCCAGCTTCAACGCGTGATAGGCGTTCTGCTCGACCATGAAGATGGTCATGCCCTCGTGTTCGTTGATCTCCCTGATGCGGCGGAAGATTTCCTTGACCAACAAGGGTGCGAGGCCGAGCGACGGCTCGTCGAGCAGAAGCAGCTTCGGCCGCCCCATCAACGCCCGCGCGATCGCCAGCATCTGCTGCTCGCCGCCCGAAAGCGTGCCGCCACGCTGAGCATGGCGGTCCTTGAGGATGGGGAACAGGGCATGCACCTTTTTCACGTCCGCCTCGAAGTACTTGGGATCGGCCGTCGTCGCGCCCATCTGCAGGTTCTCGTTGACCGTGAGTTGGGGAAATATGCGTCGTCCCTCGGGCGCGTGGGCGACGCCGGCGCGAACGATCTCATGGGTGGGGCAACGGGTGATGTCCTTGCCGTCGAAGACGATGCGACCGCGTACCGCCCGCGGGTTGCCGCAAACCGCCTTCAGCAGCGTCGACTTGCCGGCGCCGTTGGCGCCGATCAGGGCGACGATCTCGCCTTCGCGAACTTCCAGATCGACCCCGCGCAGGGCCTCGATATTGCCGTAGAAGACATGGACGGCGGAAACGCTCAGCATCGCGATCACGCCCCTTCCCCCGGCCGCAAATCGCGAGCGACCTCGGGCGGCAGCGCCTCGTCTACCTCCTCGCCCAGATAGGCGCGAATGACCGCGGGATCGTTGCGCACGTCTGCGGGCGTTCCCTCGGCGATCTTGCGCCCGTAGTCCAGCACGATGATGCGGTCCGAAATGCCCATCACCACGCTCATGTCGTGCTCCACCAACAGGACCCCGATGCGTTCCTCGTCGCGTATCGACAGAAGAAGCTGATTGAGCTCGGCGGATTCACGGGGGTTTAGCCCGGCCGCCGGCTCGTCGAGGCAAAGCAGTACCGGACGCGCGCACATGGCGCGGGCGATCTCCAGTCGTCGCTGGGCGCCGTAAGGCAGGTTGCCGGCGTCCCAGTCCGCCTGCTCGACGAGGTTTATGCGTTCGAGCCAGCGGCGGGCGAGCGCCACCGCCTGGTCCTCCGCCTCCTGATAGCCGCCGAGGCCCAACACGCCGAGAAACGAATAGCCCGATGCCCGCATCAACGGATTGTGCTGGGCGACGACCAGGTTCTCGAGTGCTGACATGCGCGGAAACAGGCGGATGTTCTGGAAGGTCCGGGCGACGCCGGCTTGGGCGATGCGGAATCCTTCCATGCGCTCGAGCAGACGGTTGCCATCGGGCAGGTGAAGGCTGAGCCGCCCTACCGTCGGTCGGTAGAAACCGGTCAGGCAGTTGAAGACAGTCGTCTTGCCGGCTCCGTTGGGGCCGATGATGGCGGTGATCTGCCGGTCGAGGGCCTGGAAGCTCAGGTCCTCGACGGCGATCAAGCCGCCGAACTGCATCGTCAGGTGTTCGACCGTCAGCAGCGGCGCGGGCACATTGTGCGATCCGGCGGGTTGGGCGTTCATGACGCGGCGCCTCTGGCTGCCGGCGCCGGGCGATCGAGCCGGATGGTCGGCTTGCGATGGGCAAGCAGCCCGCGCGGCCGCCAGATCATGATCACCACCATGGCGGCGCCGAACAGCAGCATGCGGAACTGCGCGAATTCGCGCCCCAACTCGGGGAGTAGGACAAGGATGCCGGCGGCCACGACGACGCCAACCTGGCTTCCCATGCCGCCGAGCACGACGATCGCCACGACGGTCGCCGATTCCGTGAAGGTGAAGCTCTCGGGACTGATGAATCCCTGCCGGGTGGCGAAGAACGAGCCGGCGAAGCCGGCGAACATAGCGCCGATGCCGAAGGCGGTGAGCTTGGTGTTGCGGGGATTGATACCGAGCGAGCGGCAGGCGATCTCGTCCTCGCGCAGCGCCTCCCACGCTCGCCCGACCGGCAGCCTGCGGATTCTGAGCGTGAACAGGTTGGTGACGAGGGCCAGCAGCAGGATCAGGAAATACAGGAAGATGACGCGGTGTTGCCCGGAATAGTCGAAGCCCTGGTACGCCATACCGAACACCCGGTGAAAGGCCGCCAGCCATTGATCGAACAGCTGATGGAAGGCGGTGACGCCCTCCGGTGGCGACGAGGTGAAGGGATAGCCGAAGAACGACGGCCGCGGAACGCCCGAGATCCCGTCCGGCCCGCGGGTGACCGGATACCAGTTGATCAGGATGATGCGAATCATCTCGCCGAAGCCGAGGGTGACGATGGCGAGATAATCGCCCCTGAGGCGCAGCACCGGAAAACCGAGGATCACCCCGGCGGTGGCGGCGAACAGCCCCGCCAACGGCAGGCAGACCCAGAACGACAGGTCGAACGTCACCGCCATCAGCGCGTAGCTGTAGGCGCCGACCGCATAGAACGCCACGTACCCGAGGTCGAGCAGGCCGGCGAGTCCGACGACGATGTTGAGTCCCCAGCCCAGCATCACGTAGATGAGAACCGTGGTCGCCACGTCGATCACGTAGCGGTTCGAGAACGGCAGGAACGGCAAGGCGAAGGCGAACACGATTACCGCCGCCGCCACCCAAGGGATCAAGGTTTGCACCACCGCCTCAAGCCGAGCGCCCATGCCGGCGAACGCGCCGGGTGACGGCCGGCGCGCCCGCGTCTCGCGATAGGTCGCCAACGCCAGGCGACCCAGGAACACCGCGCCGACGCCGATGGCGAGCCAGTCGAACCGGGTCTCGATGCCGAGCACGCCCCCCTGGTCGACGGTGTGGAACCCGACCAGCGGCAGGAAAAGTGCCACGGCAATCACCGCCGCTACCGCCGCCTCCTTGACGATGGCGATGGCGTCGGGACCGTTGGTCGCGGCCGTGGTCGGCGCTGCCATGGTTCAGACTTTCTCGACCTCGGGCACGCCGAGCAGGCCGGTGGGACGGAAGATCAGCACCAGCACCAACAACGAATACGCGGCCACGTCCTTGTATTCGGCCGAGAAGTAGGCCGACCAGAAGACCTCGACCAGGCCGAGGATGAAGCCGCCCAGCATGGCGCCCGGCAGCGAACCGATGCCGCCCAGCACGGCCGCCGTGAACGCCTTGATCCCGGCCAGGAATCCGATGAAGAAATCGATGACGCCGTAGTAGAGCGTGACCATGACGCCGGCGACCGCCGCCAGCGCCGCGCCCAGCACGAAGGTGACGGCGATCGTGCGGTCGACGTCGACGCCGACCAGCGCCGCCATGTCGCCGTCCTGCTGGCAGGCCCGCTGCGCGCGGCCGAGGGCGGTGCGCGCGATCAGCAGCGCGAACACCGCCATCAGGCCCAGCGTCAGAACGAAGATGAAGATCTGGATATAGCTGAGATGCACGGTAAAACCGCCGTCGGCGCCCATCACCACGAAGCCGCCCTGGATCACCGGCGCCATCGGCTTGATGCGCGCGCCTTGCAGGATCTGCACGTAGTTCTGCAGGAAGATCGACATGCCGATGGCCGAGATCAGCGGCGCCAGCCGCGGCGACCGCCGCAACGGCCGGTAGGCTATCCGCTCCAGCGTCCAGCCGTAGACGGCGGTGAACGCCATGGCAACCAGGATCACGATCAGCAACGCCAGCGGCACCCATATCCCGCCGCCCGCCCCCAGGATCAGGAAGCAGATGATGGCGATGAAGGCGCTGATCATGTAGATCTCGCCGTGGGCGAAGTTGATCATGCCGATGATGCCGTAGACCATCGTGTAGCCGATGGCGATCAGGCCGTAGATGGCGCCGAGCGTCAGGCCGTTGATCAGCTGCTGTGTGAAGTACTCCATGCCCCCGGCTTCCCCATTTCGCGCAGCATACACCGTGATCGCCGCCGGCTCCCGCGCGACGTCGGTCAATGCGGCGGTTTCTGCTTCTTCTTGGCGATCACATAGGCGAGCTTGCGCGCCGCGATGCGCTTGACGCCTTCGAGCTCGCCGGTGGGCGGCGCCACCATGGTCACTTCGATGCCGGTGATCGGATCGATGGCGACGACGCGGACGCTGCCGCCCACGCGCTGGAACTGGAACAGCACCTCCGGCAGATACACGTCTTTCGGGGCGGCCACCAAAGTCGCTCCTTAAGCATCACCGGCGGCGAGTATAGATCAGCGAGCGCCCGAACACACCCGGGCGCCCGGACGGCGGCTCATGGCGGCTACATGTTGCGGCGGTACTGGCCGCCGGCTTCGAACAGGGCGTCGGTGATCTGGCCGAGGGAGCACACCTTGACCGCCTCCATCAGCACGGCGAACACGTTGCCGCCCTGGGTGGCGGCCTCGATCAGGCGCTTCAGCATCGCCGGCTGGGCTTGCCGGTAGCGCTGCTGGAACGCCCGCAAGCGCTTGATCTGGCTCTTCTTTTCCTCGTCGGTGGCGCGCCGGAGGCGGGGCGGCGCCGGGGCGCGCTCGCCTTCCGGATCGAGGAACGTGTTGACGCCGACGATCGGCAGCGAGCCGTCGTGCTTGCGGGTCTCGTAGTAGAGGGACTCTTCCTGGATCTTGCCGCGCTGGTAGCCGGTCTCCATGGCGCCGAGGACGCCGCCGCGCTCGCTCAGGCGCTCGAATTCCTGCAACACCGCCTCCTCCACCAGGTCGGTCAGTTCCTCGACGACGAACGCGCCCTGGTTCGGGTTCTCGTTGTTGGCCAGCCCCCACTCCTTGTTGATGATCATCTGAATCGCCATGGCGCGGCGGAGACTCTCCGGCGTCGGCGTGGTGAACGCCTCGTCGAAGGCGTTGGTGTGCAGGCTGTTGGCGTTGTCGTAGACGGCGGTCAGCGCCTGCAGGGTGGTGCGGATGTCGTTGAAGTCCATCTCCTGGGCGTGCAGCGAGCGGCCCGAGGTCTGGGCGTGGTACTTGAGCTTCTGCGAGCGTTCGTTGGCGCCGTACTTGAAGCGCATGGCGGTGGCCCAGATGCGCCGCGCCACGCGGCCCATGACGGTGTATTCCGGGTCCATGCCGCTCGAGAAGAAGAACGACAAATTCGGTGCAAAATCATCGATGTGCATGCCGCGGTTCAAGTAGGCCTCGACGAAGGTGAAGCCGTTGGCCAGCGTGAACGCGAGCTGCGAGATCGGGTTCGCCCCGGCCTCGGCGATGTGGTAGCCGGAGATCGACACCGAGTAGAAGTTGCGCACCCGGTGCTGGACGAAATACTCCTGGATGTCGGCCATCATCTTGAGGGCGAAATCGGTGGAGAAGATGCAGGTGTTCTGGCCCTGGTCCTCCTTGAGGATGTCGGCCTGCACCGTGCCGCGCACGCGTGACAGCATGTCGGCCTTGATCTTCGCGTACACCTCCGACGGCAATACCTGGTCGCCGGTAATGCCCAGCAGCAGCAGGCCCAGCCCGTCGTTGCCCTTGGGCAGCTCGCCCTGGTAGGTCGGCCGCACACCGCCATGCGCCTTGAAGTAATCCGCGATCTTCTTCTCGACTTCTTTCTCCAGCCCGTTGGCGTGGATGTAACGCTCGCATTGCTGGTCGATGGCGGCGTTCATGAAGAAACCGGTCAACATCGGCGCCGGGCCGTTGATGGTCATGGACACCGAAGTCTTGGGGTCGGCGAGATCAAAGCCGGAGTACAGCTTCTTGGCATCGTCCAGGCAGCAGATGGAAACACCCGAGTTGCCGATCTTGCCGTAGATGTCCGGCCGGTGGTCCGGATCGTTGCCGTACAGCGTGACC
>DASWGT010000022.1:0-3974 GCA_036393575.1 Rhodospirillales bacterium
GGGGGCGGAGAGGGCCGGGGAGAGGTGGGGCGGGTTACGGCATTACCATAGTTGGAAACGGTCATGCGCATCCTGATCCTGCCCGGCGACGGCATCGGCCCCGAGATCATGGCCGCCACCCGCCGCGCCCTCGACGCCCTCAACGGGCGCCTCGGCCTCGGGCTGAAATTCGAGGAGCGCGCCATCGGCTTGGCGGCCCATGCCAAGGAAGGCTCGACCCTGTCGGACAAGACGCTCGCCGCCGTCGAGGCCGCCGACGGCGCCATCCTCGGCCCCTGCGACACCTACGCCTATCCGCCCAAGGAGAAGGGCGGCGTCAACCCGTCGGCGACCATGCGCAAGCTGTTCGACCTCTACGCCAACATCCGCCCCAGCCGGGCGCGCCCCGGCGTGCCGGCGAAGGCGCCGGACATGGATTTGGTGGTGGCGAGGGAGAACACCGAGGGCTTCTACGCCGACCGCAACATGTTCTCAGGCTCGGGCGAGTTCATGCCGACCGAGGACGTGGCGCTGGCGGTGCGCAAGATCACCGTCGCCGGCTCGCGGCGCATCGCCAAGGCGGCGTTCGAGCTGGCGCGCGCCCGCCGCAAGAAGGTCACCGCGGTGCACAAGGCCAACGTGCTCAAGGTCTCGGACGGGCTTTTCCTTAAGCAGGTGCGCGAGGTGGCGAAGGCCTACCCGGACGTGGCGCTCGACGAGGTGCTGATCGACGCCATGGCGGCGCTGTTGATCCGCACGCCGGCGGCGTTCGACGTCATCGTCACCACCAACATGTACGGCGACATCCTTTCGGACGAGGCGGCTGAATTGTCGGGCGGCCTAGGCCTCGGCGGCTCGGTCAACGCCGGCGACAGGCACGGCATCGCCCAGGCCGCCCACGGCGCCGCCCCGGACATCGCTGGCCGCGGCATCGCCAACCCGACGGCGCTGATGGTGTCGGCGGCGATGCTGTTGGAATGGCTCGGTGCTCGTCACAAAAGGAACGCGCTCACGGAAGCCGCGGGCGTGCTGCAGAATGCGGTCGACAAGGCCCTCGACGACCCGGCCAACCGCACGCCGGACTTGGGCGGCAAGGCGACGACGGCCAAGCTCGGCGAGGCGGTTGCCAGGGTGATCGCGGGGAAGTAGCCGGTTCGGGAAACCTAAAGGACCGGCAGGAGCTTCGTCAGCGCGTCCAGCTTCGCCGACCGGTAGTCCGACCGCCACGCCAGCAGCGTCTTGATGCGGGCGAACCGTTTCGGCAACGGGTAGAGCCGGAATTTCCCCTTCGACGACACCGTGTCCATCACCGACCGGGGGATGACGGCGAAGCCGGTGCCCGCCGATACGCAGGCAAGCATGGCCAGATACGAACCCACCGCCACGATGCCGCCCGGCATGATTCCGGCCTCCAACAGCCAGTCCTCCAGGTAACGGCGATAGGCACAGCCCGGCTCGAACGCGATGACGGTCTTGCCGCTGATTTTGCCGGTGTTCTCCAATGCCGGAAACGACGCCGGCGCCACCAGGACGAGTTCCTCCTCGAATACCGGCTGGGTGCGGAGCGCGTCGAAGGACACCGGCTCGGCGACGAAGGCGATCTCGATGTCGTGGTTCTGCAGGCGGCTGATCAGTCCGCCGGCGGTGCCGGTATCGAGTTCGATCTCGACCTCCGGATGGAGCCGATGGTAGCGCGACAGGATCGCCGGCAGCCGTGAGGCGGCCGTGCTTTCCATGGTGCCGATGCGAAACACGCCCCTCGGCTTGCCCTCGTTCAGGGCCTCCGACGCCTCCATCGACAATTGCAGCAGGCGTTCGGCGTAGGTGAGCAGCAGCCGGCCGTCCGGCGTCAACGTCAGGCCCCGGTTCTGGCGCAGGAACAGGTCCTTGTTCAGATGTCGTTCGAGCTGCTTGATGCGGGTGCTGATGTTCGATTGCACGCGGTGCAATTTCATCGCCGCCTTGGAGATGCTTCCTTCCGCCGCCACCGTGCGGAATATCTCAAGGGACCGTAGGTCCAGGCCGTGCATAGGTATCTCCATTCGAGAACTAAAAACTCATTATAATTCATTTTTCAGAATGTATCGCGGAAGCTAGGCTCCTGGCAACCCTGTCGTCCAGCACCCGCCCCGAGGTCGCCATGCCGCGGCAACTGTCGCTCTTCCGCATTGCCTTCGTCGGGTTGCTCTCCTTGGCGCTGGCCATGGGGATCGGCCGCTTCGCCTTTACCCCGTTGCTGCCGATGATGAGGGAAGACGGGCTGGCGAGCATCGCCGACGGCGGCGTGCTCGCCTCCGTGCATTATCTCGGATACTGGCTCGGCGCCGTTTTCGCGGCGAAGATTCCTCTTTCCCCCAGGACGATGTTGCGGCTATCGCTGCTGGTCGTCGGCGCCGGCACCCTCGGCATGGGCGCGACTGACGATTTCACGGCCTGGCTGACGTTGCGGTGGCTCAACGGCGTCTGCAGCGCCTGGACGCTGGTGCTGGTCGGCAATTACTACGTAAGGCATCTGGCCGACAACGGCGGCGCCGAGCACCAGGGCTGGGTGTTCTCCGGCGTCGGCGCCGGGATCGCCGTCGCCGGGCTGGCTTGTCTGGCGTTGATGGCGGGCGGGATCGGCAGTTCGCCGAGCTGGCGGATCCTGGGCATCCTGTCGCTGATTGCGACTTTCGCCCTCGTCTTGAACATGGGACCGGAGATCCCTGACGTTCGGCCTTCCGCGCAACGTTGGGAATCGCAACGCACCCCATTGGATTGGCGCACCGTCGTCGCCTACGGGGCGATGGGCATCGGCTACATCATCCCGGCGACGTATCTTCCGGTGATGGCGCGGGAGATCGTCCCGTCGCCGTTGATCTTCGGCTGGAGCTGGCCGGTGTTCGGCGCCGCCGCTTTCGTTTCTACGCTCCTGGTGGCGACGTTGCAGAAGCGGTATTCCAACCGCCGGATCTGGGCCACCAGCCAGGTCGTCATGGCGACCGGGCTGCTGCTGCCGGTGATCCATCCGCACATCCTCACCATCATCGCCGCCGGCCTCGCCGTCGGCGGCACCTTCATGATCGTCACCATGGCGGGGATGAAAGAGGCGCACCGCATGGCGCCGCCCGAGGACGCGATGCGCCACGTCGCCGCCATGACGGCGTCTTTCGCCACCGGACAGATGATCGGGCCGGTGTTTGCGAGCTCGATCCACGACCTTACCCAGAGTTTCGCGGTCTCGCTCATTGCCACCAGCGTGACGCTGATCGTGACCGTGATCACGCTCGTGGGCGGCGCGTCCGCCAAGGAGGTCGTCCGGCCATGAAGCTCTATCTCAATGAAGCCTCGCCTTATGCCCGCCTGGTCCGCGTCCTTCTTGTCGAAATGGGGTTGGACGGCGAAACGGAATTGATCTTCGTCGATCCCTGGCAGTCGCCGGACGAGTTGCTCGCCGCGAACCCCGCATCGAAGGTGCCCGCGCTGACCTTGAACGACGGCACCCGGCTGGTCGAAAGCTCGTGCATCGGCGACTATCTCATTCGACGCTCCGGCCGATCGGCGCTGGCGCCCCTGTCGCACGCGGACACGGGGAAACGGCTGCAAATCCTCGGTCTCGGCCGCGCCGCCATCGATTGCTCGTTTGGCAGCGTCCTGCAACGGCGCCATGCGCCGGTCTCGCCGTTGATCGAACGCTGGCTCCAGGCGTTGCCGCGCATCGCCAAAGCCCTGGATAAGCTCTATGCCGAGGCAGCGTCAACCGACGTCGATCTGGCAGACCTGACCGTCGCCGTCGCGTTCGAGTATGTGGATTTCCGCCTGCCCGAAATTCGCTGGCGGGATGAAGCGCCCTATCTCGCCGTCCGCGTCGGTTCCCTCGGCCGGCGCCTATCCTTCGTGACGACGCGGCCGCGCTGACGACTCGGGCAGGCGTCATTTCAACGGCAATGGCGGCGACGCCGTCGTCAGGCGGTTTTCTTTCTCTTTTTCTTTTTCTGCTTCGCCGGCGCGCGGCC
>DASWGT010000023.1:0-4279 GCA_036393575.1 Rhodospirillales bacterium
CGACACGATCACCTTTGCGGATGATTTTTCCGCCGCCGTCCGACGCCGCGACGGCGGTCAGGTCGATCTGGACTTCGACTGCGATGCGGCCGCCTTCGCCGACCGGCTGGCCCGGCACGGGACCATGCCGCTGCCGCCCTATATCCGCCGCCGGCGCGCCGCGGACGCCGCCGACCGGACCGACTATCAGACGGTGTTCGCCGCCCGCGAGGGGGCGGTCGCGGCCCCTACCGCGGGACTGCACTTCACGCCCGAGCTGCTCGCCAGGCTTGAAGCGGGCGGCATCGAGCGGGTGACGGTAACGCTGCATGTCGGCCCCGGCACCTTCCTTCCGGTGACGGTCGTGGACACCCAGGCGCACCGGATGCTGCCCGAATATGGCATGATCGATGCGGCGGCGGCCGAGCGTCTGAACCGGGCACGGGCCGAGGGCCGGCGCATCGTTGCCATCGGTTCGACCAGCCTGCGTCTGATCGAAAGCGCTGCCGACGCCGCGGGCACGGTGCGTCCCTTTGCCGGCGAGACGGCGCTCTTCATCACGCCGGGCCATCGCTTCAAGGTCGCCGATCTGATGTTCACGAACTTCCACCTGCCGCGCTCGACGCTGTTCATGCTGGTCGCCGCCTTCGCCGGCCTCGAGCGGATGCACCACGCCTACGCGCACGCCATCACGCAGGGCTATCGCTTCTATTCCTACGGCGATGCCTGCCTGTTGAGGCGCGGCGGCTGATGGCCGGGAGTCTAGCCTTCCAGGTGACGGCGCGCGACGGCGCGGCGCGGGCCGGTAGGCTGGAGACCGCGCACGGCCCGGTCGAAACCCCGGCCTTCATGCCGGTCGGCACCGCCGCCACGGTCAAGGCGATGCGCCCGGCGGCCGTGCGCGAGACCGGCGCTGAGATCATTCTCGGCAATACCTATCACCTGATGTTGCGGCCCGGCGCCGAGCGCGTCCACCGCCTGGGCGGGCTGCGCCGGTTCATGAACTGGCCGGGGCCGATCCTGACCGACTCCGGCGGCTTCCAGGTGATGTCGCTGGCCGAACTGCGGCGGATCGATGCCGGCGGCGTCAGTTTCAAGTCGCACCTCGACGGCAGCGAGCATCGCCTGACGCCGGAACGAAGCGTCGAGATCCAACGCCTGCTCGATGCCGATATCGCCATGGTGCTGGACGAATGCACCGCCTTTCCCGCCAGCGAAGCCGAGGCTGAGCGGTCGATGCGGTTGACGCTCGACTGGGCCGAACGCTGCCGCGCCGCCTTCGAGGCGAGGCCTGGCTACGGCCTCTTCGGCATTGTCCAGGGCAGCGTCTATCCCGCGCTGAGGCAGGCTTGCGCCGAGGCCTTGCAGGCGATCGGCTTCGACGGCTATGCCGTCGGCGGCCTGGCGATTGGCGAGGGGCAGGAAACCACCTTCCGGGTGCTCGACGAGACGCTGCCGGCGCTGCCCGACGCGCGGCCGCGCTACCTGATGGGCGTCGGCAAGCCGGCGGACATCGTCGGCGCGGTCAGCCGTGGCGTCGACATGTTCGATTGCGTCCTGCCGACGCGCTCGGGCCGCACCGGGCAGGCCTTCACCCGCCGAGGCGCCGTCAATCTCAGGAACGCCCGCCATGCCGAGGATGCGCGGGCGCTGGACGAACGCTGCCGCTGCCCGGCCTGCGTCGAACACTCGCGCGCCTACCTGCACCACCTGGTGCGCGGCAACGAAATACTCGGCGCGGTGCTGCTGACCTGGCACAACCTCACCTACTATCAGGACCTGATGGCGGAACTGCGCGCGGCCATCGCTGCCGGCGCCCTGGAGACGTTCGCCGCCGCGTTCGCCCTGGCGCAAGCCGAGGGCGATATCCCGCCGCGCTGAGCGCCGGGCGTCAGTCGGTCTTCGATGCCGGTTCTTCCTGGCTCCCGGTCTGGCGCACCCGGTCCAGCCACTGAATGGCCATCTGCTGGGCCTCGCGGATCTGCTCCGGGGCCATGTGCTGGGCCAGAATGTCCCGGTTCAGCCTGGCTTCCTGATGCCCGTTGCTGGCGGCGAGACTAAGCCACATGTAAGCGCGGACCTGATCGCGCGGCACGCCTCTGCCCTTGTTGTAGAGATAGCCGAGATTGTTCTGCGCCGAGGCCAGGCCCTGTTCGGCCGCCTTGCCGAGCCATTCGGCGCCGCGGACGGGGTCCTCTGGTACGCCTTTGCCGCCGACATAAAGGAGGCCGAGATTGAACTGGGCCATCGCGTGGCCCTGCCGGGCGGCCTTGTCGAACCATTCCGCCGCGACCCGGAGATCGCTAGCGACGCCGCGGCCCTCGGCGTACATGTAGCCGATGCTGAACTGCGCCACCGGGTCGCCGGCCTCGGCCAGGGGGCGCAGTTCCGCCAGTGCGACGCTGTAGTCGCCGCGCTTATAGGCCTCGATGCCGCGGGTGTAGCCGCTGCCCAGCGCCGCCCCGCCGAGACTGAGCACCGCGATCGAGACTAACGCCAAAATACGCCACATGGCTGACCTCGCGTCGATGCTTTGCCGATCATGGCATGCGCTGGCGGCGCGCTGAAGGCGCCGTCTGGAACATTGACATTCGCTTATATTTGGAATCCGTGGCACTCTAACGCCATCGAAGAAACGGATCGAGGGAGGCGAACATGCCGTATTACATGTTCCAAGCAAACTATGGCAGTGACGCCTGGAAAACGTTGCTCAGCAATCCGCAGGATCGGGGCAAGGAATTGGGCAAGCTGATCGCGTCGTTCGGCGGCAAGCTGCACAGCGCCTTCGTCACCTTCGGGGACTATGACATCGCCGTGATCGCCGAACTGCCCGACGACGGCACGGCGATGGCGATGGCGATGGGGGCCGCGGCCGGGGGGGCGGCGCGGTCGGTCAAGACCACGGTGATGGTGCCGACGGACGCCGCGGTCGAGGTGATGAAACTGGCTGGCAAGGTGGCGCAGAAGTACAAGCCGCCTGCAGCGAAGCGACGGCGCGCGGCGAGCAGCCGGCGTTCGACCGGCACGCGGCGCGTGGCCAGCAGCCGACGGACCACGACTCGGCGGAAGAAGTAGGCTCACCAACCCGTCGCGGCGCGTGGCGCGCGCGACGGCCGATCTGCGAAACCGTGTGGCGAGACTGGCGCTGACGGCACGGGCCGGGCTAAGCAGAGATTCGTCGTTTGCCCAACGGAACGACCTTTCGCTCCTTGTTGAGGGCCTGCACGGCGTCGTGGATGGCGTGATCGAGGGCGTCGGGGTCGGCGAAGGTCTGGTGGGCCAGATGGTGAGCTTTGAGATCATGCCAGACGACCTCGATGTCGTTGAGCTCGGGGGCGTACTTGGGCAGCCACTCGACGGTGAGCCAGTGGCGGCGCGCCTCGAGCGCCTTGCGCGTGGCCTTGCTGGTGTGGATCGGGCCGTTGTCCTCGACGAGCACGACCGGCTTCGCCGGCTGTCCCGGCTTCGGGCCGTAGAGGCGGTCGAGCTGCTCGAGGTGCGCGATGAAATCGCTCGAGCGCTTGCTCCGGCTCGTGTGGACGACGAGCTGGCGGGCGACATGGTCGAGCGCGCCGATGATCGCGACTTTCTTGGCCTGCCCCGGCGCCGGCACGCGCAGGTCGGCGCCGCGCCTGGCCCACGCCCGCGCCAGGTAGGGGTGCGTCAGCGCCTCGCTTTCGTCGCCATACAGAAGAACGATGTCGCCGGCCTCGGCTTGGGCCTTGCGGAGCTGCAGCCGCAACCCGATCCGCTCGATCTCGCTTTCGATCTGACGGCCTTTCAGCGTGTGCCGGGGCCGCCGCCAGCGGAAGTTTTTTTTCGCAGCGCCTTGGAAAGCTGGGAGCGCCCGATCTTCACGCCCTCCTGCGTCTCGATCTCGGCGATGAGGCGCGAGATCGTCCAGTTGGGCCGGTCGGCCACGGCGGCTTCCAGCAAGGGGGTGACGACCCGCAGCGCCGCCTCGCTCTTCACCGGCGCCGGCCCGGGAGCGACCCGCGCCCGCAAGGTGTCGACCCCGCCCTGGGCGAACAGGCTGCGCCACAGGCGCACCGTGTCCTCGCGCACCCCGAACGCCGCCGCGATCCGCCCGCTGGTCCAGCCCGAAAGCGTCAGCAGCACAGCGCGCGCCCGATCCGCCTCGCCGCGATCGCGCGACGCGCCCAGCGCCGCCAACGCCTCGCGCTGCTCCCCGCTCGCCGTCACAGGAGATTTCCCCGCCATGTCCCGCCGCCCTCGCGAATCAGTGCGACGATGGAATCATGCCGAAGATTCGTTGGTCAAGCTGATGGAGTCTGCTTAG
>DASWGT010000024.1:0-5387 GCA_036393575.1 Rhodospirillales bacterium
GCTTTCGGAATAGCGGCCGCCGTGCAGCAGCTCCTGCCACTGGCGCACCATGCCCATGTATTCGTTGTTGAGGATGAACGCCTTCACCGGCAGCCGGTACTGGGCGATGGTCGACATCTCCTGGATGTTCATCAGGATCGACGCCTCGCCGGCGATGTCGATGACGAGCGCGTCGGGGTGCGCGATCTGCACCCCCATCGCCGCCGGCAGGCCGTAGCCCATGGTGCCGAGGCCGCCCGATGTCATCCAGTGGTTGGGCTTCTCGAAGCCGTAGAACTGCGCCGCCCACATCTGGTGCTGGCCGACCTCGGTGGTGATGTAGACGTCGTCCAGGTGCTTGGTCGCCTCGTAGAGCCGCTGGATGGCGTACTGCGGCTTGATGACGTCGCCCTTCTGTTGGTATTTCAGGCAGTCGCGCGCGCGCCACTGGTCGATCTGCTTCCACCATGCCTTCAGCGCGTTCTGGTCGGGCTTGGCCTGGCTCGATTTCCACACCTTGATCATGTCCTCGAGCACGTGCCCGACGTCGCCGATGATCGGCACGTCGACGCGCACGTTCTTGTTGATGCTGGACGGGTCGATGTCGACGTGGATCTTCTTCGAGCCCGGCGAGAAGGCGGCGAGCTTGCCGGTGATGCGGTCGTCGAAGCGGGCGCCGATGCAGACCATGACGTCGCATTGATTCATCGCCAGGTTGGCCTCGTAGGTGCCGTGCATGCCGAGCATGCCGAGGAACTGCGGGTCGGACGCCGGGAACGCGCCGAGCCCCATCAACGTCAGCGTGCACGGGAATCCGGTCGTGCGCACGAATTGGGTCAGCAGCTTGGAAGCCGCCGGGCCGGAATTGATGACGCCGCCGCCGCAGTAGAAGATCGGCTTCTTGGCGCCGGCCATCAGTTCGACCGCCCGCTTGATGGCATCCAAATCGCCCTTGACCTTGGGCGCGTAGCTCTTGTGGTTGACCCGGTTGGGCGGCACGTAGGTGCCGGACGCGATCGCCACGTCCTTCGGCAGGTCGATGACCACCGGGCCGGGGCGGCCTGAGCGGGCGACGTGAAACGCCTCGTGGACGACGCGCGCCAGGTCGTTGACGTTCTTGACCAGGTAATTGTGCTTGGTGCACGGCCGGGTGATGCCGGTGGTGTCGCATTCCTGGAAGGCGTCGTTGCCGATCAGGTGCGTCGGCACCTGGCCGGTGATGCAGACGACCGGGATGCTGTCCATCAGCGCATCGGTGAGGCCGGTCACCGAGTTGGTGGCGCCGGGGCCGGAGGTAACCAGCACCACGCCGACCTTGCCGGTCGAGCGCGCGTATCCTTCTGCGGCGTGCACGGCGCCCGCCTCCTGGCGCACCAGGATGTGGCGGATGGCGTTCTGCTGGAATAGCACGTCGTAGATCGGCAGCACGGCGCCGCCGGGATAGCCGAAGATCTCATCGACCCCTTGGTCGACCAGCGCCTTCAAGAGAATCTCGGCGCCGGTCAATTGATTGCTGGCCATGGCCTTGGTCCTTTGTCGCTTCGTTTCGGTCGTTGCCGCCGCCGGCGCACGCCCGGCGCGCCCGACGGCACGCCCGACCATACGAGGGAGCGGCAAATTAATCTTTCACGATTCGCCGGTCAACAGCGCTTGACAAACAAACAGAAAGAAATTTACCTAAAATCTTTCCAAAAGTTGCGTAGACGCGGTATTTTTTGCTCCGTGGCGGGATTTTCCGGTCTTACGGCGGCCCCGCAATCGCTGATGGGGTTTGACGCGGGCCCTCGGGGGTGGCAAAAATCGCCAAAATTGGGCTACCCAGTTATCCTAGTTTTAGGGTTTTGACACTTTTTCGAGCGGGCGCACGGATCATGGCCAAACCGGCGGCATCGGCGGAGACAGGAACATCGGCGACGACCACGGTGCCTTTCCGGCCGGTGCGCGGCGTCAGGCTTTACGAGACCATCGTCGAGCAGATCGCCGCCCTGGTCCAGGACGGCCACTTGGCGAGCGGCGACCGTTTCCCTCCCGAGCGCGAACTGCAGCAGCGCTGGCGGGTCAGCCGGCCGGTGCTCAGGGAAGCGTTCCGGGCCCTCGAGATGCAGGGCCTGGTGGAATCGCGGCCGGGCGGCGGCCGCTACTTGCGCGCCGAACGGATCCCGAGTCCGGCCGAGCTCAAGAGCCCGCGGCTGGCCGCCGACCGGCAGTCGCTGCTGCACATCCTGGAGGCGCGCGAGGCGGTCGAGGTGAAGGCGGCGGCGCTGGCGGCGGCGAACGCGTCGCGCGGCCAGCTGGCGGCGATTGGCCGGCCGTTGCGCATGCTCGATACCATGACCCCCGACGCCTATCGGCGCGGCGATTTCAATCTCGAGTTCCACTCGGCGATCGCGCGGGCCTCCGGCAACCCGCTCCTGGAGCAGGTGGCGCTCGACCTGATCGGGCGATTCCACGAGGCCGGGTTCGAGGACCTGCCCGACCCCGACGACTGGCGATCGCTGAGGGCCGACCACCAGCCGGTCTACGACGCCATCGCCGCCGGCGACCCGCGCGCCGCCGCCAACGCCATGGCGGCGCACTTCCAAGCGGCGCGGCGCAGGCTTTGAGGGTTCGTTAGCGGCAGTCAGCGGCCGAGGAAGCCGCGCACCCAGGCCAGCGCCTGGGCGCGGTGCGCGGGGCCATAGAGCGCCTCGATGACGTGGTCGGGGGCGAGCTGGTTGCGCAGCCACGTCAACTGCCGTTTGGCGAAGTTGCGAGTCGTCTGTTTAGCGGCGGCAACCGCGTCGGCGAGCGAAATCTCGCCGGCCAGATGCCGGCTCAGATCCGGCACGCCGAGGGCCTTCATGACCGGTAGCCCGGGATCAAGGCCGAGGGCGACCAGCGCCGTCGCCTCGTCGAGCGCCCCCGCGGCCATCATGGCGGCGAAGCGGGCGTCGCAGGCGGCGTAAAGAGCCTCGCGCGGCGGAATCAGGGCGACGACGCCGAACCGCGCCGCGACCCACGGCGCCTCCGATTGCCGGCGTTGCCACTCGGCGAGCGGCCGGCCGGTCGCCTCGACCACCGCCATCGCCCGCTTCAGGCGCTGGCTGTCGCCGACGGGCAGCTTCGCCGCCGCGTCCGGGTCGCGCTCGGCGAGCTCGGCCCGGAACGCCTCGCCGCCGATGCGGTCGAAGTGGCGCCGCACCTCGGCGTTGACGGCGGCCGGAATCTCCGGCACCTCGGCCAGCCCTTCGATCAACGCCTTCAAATAAAGCCCGGTGCCGCCGACCACCACCGGCAACCGCTTTTCGCGGTGCGCCGCTTCGATCTCGGCCGCCGCCATCTTGAGCCAGCGGCCCGCCGAACACGCCTCGGACGCCGCCAGTACTCCGAACAGCCGATGCGGCACCGCGGCCTCGTCGGCGGGCCTGGGTCGCGCCGTTAACACTTTGAGCTCACGGTACACCTGCATGCTGTCGGCGTTGATGACGGTGCCGGCAAATTCGCGGGCGACGTCGAGGGCGAGCGCGGTCTTGCCGCTGGCCGTCGGCCCGGCGATGATGACAACGGGTTGCAAATCGGTCACTGTCTTGACGATCTCAAAAAAAGTCCCTGGAAAAACCCGGAACCGGTCAACTTGCCCGCGCCCGCTTCGACCAACGTCCTGACCCTCATCGCACCCACGGCGGGCGCTCTGACGGGTGCCATTGTCGCCCCTGCGATGGCGGCGCTCAACGGTCTTGGCGCCGAGGTCGGCGACGCCGACTGGCTGGCGCCGGAGGAAGCCTGCGACGTGCCGTTTACCGGCGTCGCCGCCGACGCCGCCGAGACGGCGCTGCGCCGGGTGTTGGTCGGGCTGCCGGTGGACATCTGCGTTGGCCCGATGGAAGGCCGGCGCAAGCGGCTTCTGGTCGCCGACATGGATTCGACCATGGTCGCCGCCGAAACGCTCGACGAGCTCGCCGCTGCCGCCGGCAAGAAGCGCGAGATCGCCGCCATCACGGCGCGCGCCATGGCCGGCGACATCGAGTTCGCGGATGCACTTAGGCAACGCGTGGCAATGCTGGAAGGCGTCTCCGAAGGCGCCCTCGCCGACACGCTCGCCCAAGTCCGGCTCACGCCCGGCGCCGAGACTCTGGTGCGCACCATGGCCGCCGCGGGCGCCTACACGGTGCTCGTATCCGGGGGATGCCGCTACTTCACCGCGCGCATCGCCCGCCGCCTCGGCTTCGACGCCGAACGGGGCAACCGGTTCGAAACGGCGGCGGGCCGCCTTACGGGCCGCGTCGGTGAGCCGATCCTCGACAAGCACGCCAAGCGCCGCACCCTGGTCGAGACGGCGCAATCGCACGGCATCCCCATCGAAGGGACGCTTGCCGTCGGCGATGGCGCCAACGACGTGCCGATGATCGAAGCCGCAGGCCTCGGCGTCGCCTACCGGGCAAAGCCGGTGCTCGCCAACGCCGCCCGCGCCCGTATCGAGCACGGTGATCTGACGGCGGTGCTTTTCCTGCAGGGATACCGGCGCGCCGAATTCGCCGCCTGATAGGCCCCAAACGCAGCAACGACGACGACCGGTTGCGGCGGCGCCGTTGGCGTCCCGATCGGGGTTTCCGGATTTAGCCCTTGTCGATGCGGATGGCGACGAAGCGAAGCCCGCCCTGGCCTTCCAGCAGCAACAACACCGACTTGCGGCCGGCTTTCTTGGCGTCGGCGACCTTCTTGGAGATATCGCCGGGGGCGCGCACTTCTTCCTGGCTGACCTCGACGATCACATCGCCTGGGCGGATGCCTTTTTCGGCGGCCGGGCCCTTCTCGTCGACCTTGAGCACGACGACGCCCTTGGCGTCCTTGCCGAGTTTGAACTGTTCGGCCACCTTCGGGGTCATCGAGGTCAGTCTCAAGCCGAGGGCCTCGACATTCGTCTCCTCGGCGCCGCCCTTCTTGGTGTCGCCGGATTTGGCCGCGACCTCGGCGACGGCTTCGGTCAGCTCGCCGACCTTGGCCTTCAGTGCCACCTTCTTGTTGTTGCGCCAGACGGTGACCGGCACTTCCTTGCCGACCTCGGTGTCGGCGACCATGCGCGGCAGGCGCCGCATCTCGGTCACCCTCTTGCCGTCGAAATCCAGGATGACGTCGCCGGCCTCGATCTTGGCCTTTTCGGCCGGGCCTTCCTTGATCACGCTGGCGACCAGCGCGCCCGCGGCCTCCTTGAGGCCGAGAGTCTCGGCGATCTCGTCGGTCACTGCCTGGATATGGACGCCGAGCCAGCCGCGGCGCACCTGGCCGTGCTTGATCAGCTGATCGATCACCGGCTTGGCCGCCGTCGCCGGGATGGCGAAGCCGATGCCGACGCTGCCGCCGGTCGGCGAGAAGATGGCGGTGTTGATGCCGATCACCTCGCCGGCCATGTTGAACATCGGTCCGCCGGA
>DASWGT010000025.1:0-2344 GCA_036393575.1 Rhodospirillales bacterium
AGAGCCAGATTGTCGAGGCGCGGAACATCGTCATCGCCACCGGCTCGGAATCGATGCCCTTGAAGGGCGTCGACGTCGACGAGACCCGCATCGTCACCTCGACCGGGGCACTGGCCCTTGAATCGGTGCCGAAGCGCCTGATCGTGGTCGGCGCCGGCGTTATCGGGCTGGAGCTCGGCTCGGTCTGGCGGCGGCTCGGGTCCGAGGTGACGGTGGTCGAGTTTCTCGACCGGGTGCTGCCCGGCATGGACGGCGAGGTCGCCAGGCAGACCCAGCGCATTCTGGCGCGCCAGGGGATGACCTTCCGCCTGTCGAGCAAGGTCGCGGCGGTCGACGGAAAGGGTAAGATGCTGAAGGTGTCGGTCGAGCCGGCGTCAGGCGACGGCAAGGCGGAGGGGCTGGATGCCGACGTTGTGCTCGTCGCCATCGGCCGGCGTGCCTACACCGACAACCTCGGCCTCGACGAAGCCGGCGTCAGTCGTGACGAGCGGGGGCGGGTCGTCGTCGACGACCGGTTCCAGACGAACGTCGCCGGCATCCATGCCATCGGCGACGCCATCCGCGGGCCGATGCTGGCCCACAAGGCCGAGGACGAGGGTATCGCCGTTGCCGAGATCCTGGCAGGGCAGGCGGGGCACGTGAACTACGGCGTCATTCCGTCGGTGGTCTACACGACGCCGGAGATCGCGTCGGTGGGCAAGACCGAGGAGGAGCTGAAGGAGGCGGGCGTCGAATACCGCGCCGGCAAGTTCCCGTTCTCCGCGAACGGACGCGCGCGCGGAATGGGAGCCAAGGACGGCTTCGTCAAGATTCTGGCCGATGCCTCCACCGACCGGGTTCTCGGCGCGCATATTATCGGGCCCTACGCCGGTGAACTGATCGCCGAGATCGCGGTGCTGATGGAGTTCGCCGGATCGGCCGAAGATCTGGCGCGCGTCTGTCACGCGCATCCGACGTTATCGGAGGCCGTGCGCGAGGCCGCCTTCGGCGCCTGGTCGAGTCCGATTCACATCTGACAAGCAAAAGGCGCCGGCCGGGGCCGGCGCCTGAATTCTGCGGCGAGGATGCCTAGTAGGCGACCGAAACCACCTTCTTGTGGTGGCCGTGGGTGAACAACGCCCGCAGGGCGTCGCAGATCGGATGGGTTCCGGAGTGGTGGAACCAGCCGTGTGTCTTGTACGGTGCATCGGCGGCCAGGGCCGAGCCGAGACCGAGGGAGACGGTGAGTGCGAGTGCAAGGGCGGACGCTTTTACGATACGCATGACAATAATCCCCGTTTCCTAATGAGCCGGCGAGCCGGCTCGGGCCAAGAAAGGCTAACCTCTAACAATAACCCGACTGTTACCTGAGGAAAAGCCTGCCAGGATGGTCAAGGAATTGTGAATCGGCGGCTGGCCAACGACGGTGGTTGGGGGGTCTTGCCGCGCGGGCTGCCGTGGTTGGGCCCTCGCTTGCACAGATCCTGTAAAGCCATTGAAAGTGTGGGACATTTGCGCTGACATGACAGAGATTTCGGCCTTCCCTCCGGCAGTTGTCACCATGGGCGTGTGCGGCAGCGGCAAGACGACGGTCGGAGAACGTCTTGCCGAGCGCCTCGGCGTTGTTTTCCGCGATGCCGACGAGTTTCATCCGCCCGCCAACGTCGAAAAGATGTCGGCCGGCGTGCCGCTTGGCGACGATGACAGGCTGCCGTGGCTGGACGCCGTCGGCGCGGCGATCCGTGACACCGATCCCGCACGCCCTGTCGTGGTCAGTTGCTCGGCGCTGAAACGAAGCTATCGCGAACGCATCAAGGCGATCGCCGGTCGTCCGGTTGACTTTGTTTTTCTGACGGGATCGCGCGACACGCTGCGACGACGCATGGACGGCCGCAAGGGCCACTTCATGCCGGCCAGTCTCCTCGACAGCCAGCTCGCCACGCTGGAGCCGCCGGGCCCGGACGAGCGGGCCACGGCCGTATCGATCGAGCCGCCGGTCGACGAAATCGTCGAGACGGTGCTCAGGTCGCTTGCCGGCGCCGCGGTTCGGGCCTGACCTCGGTCAGCGCGCCTTGCGGTCGGCAAACGTGAACCAGCCGACACCGGCAATTACCAGCGCCGTCCCGGCCAGGTCGAGCAGGGTCAGCCGCTCACCCAGAACGATGACGGCAAGGATGATGGTCATCACCGGCGAGAGCGTGCCGATGGTGGCATTCGCCTGCGCCGAGATGCGATGCAGCGCCGCGTTCAGGAAGAACGACGGCAGCACGGTGGCGCCGATGGCGATGAACAGCGACAGGCCGAGCACGCGCTGGCTGACGGCGAGATCGGCGACCGGGTGCGTCAGCAGAAACTGGACGAAGGC
>DASWGT010000026.1:0-8394 GCA_036393575.1 Rhodospirillales bacterium
ATCTTCAGCTTCTGCTCCTCGCCCTCGGCGCGCAGCAATGCGGCGCTGGCGATTCGGTCAGAGCGCATACGGTTATAGACCGATTGCGCGGTGGCCTGCGGCAAGTCGGTGCGGCCGATGCGCACGTCCACCACTTCGGTCCCGAACTCGGCGGCCTGCGCCTTCATCAGCTTCGAGATTTTGTCCATGATCTCCTTGCGTTTCTGGGTCAGCATGTCGGCCAGGAACACCTGGCCGACCTCGGCGCGCACCGCGCCGTTCAGCCGGTTGCCGAAGATCTGGCGGAAATTGACGTCGGTGACGGCTTTCTTGCGGAACTCCAGCGGATCGACGATGCGAAAGCGGGCGAAGGAATCGACGTTGATGCGCTTCTGGTCGGCGAGCACCACCTCCTGGCTCGGCGGGTCGAGATCGAGGATTCGCCGCTCATAGTATTCGACGTTCTGGATGAACGGCATCTTGACCTTGAGGCCCGGCTCGCGCTCGACCCGGATCGGGTTGCCGAATTGCAGGACCAAGGCCTGCTTGGTCTGATGCACGGTGAACAGCGCGCTCGACAGCGTAATGCCGGCGGCGACGACGACGACGCCGAGGACGGCGAGGACGGTCTTGTTCATTTCTTGGCCCCCCCGCTCGGTTGCTGCTGCTGTTGTTTCCTGAGTTCCGGCAGCGGCAGGTAGGGCACCACGCCGGTGCCGGCCTTGTCGATGATCACCTTCTCCGAATTCTTCAGCACCTCCTGCATGCGTTCCAGGAATAGTCTCCGGGTGGTGACGTCCTTGGCGCCTTTGTAGGTTTCGTAGACCGATAGGAACCGCTTGGCCTCGCCATCCGCTTCCTTCATCACCTTTTCCTTATAGGCCGACGCCTCCTGGGTCATCTTCTCCGCCTGGCCCTTGGCCTTCGGCACGATGTCGTTCAGGTAGGCCTGCGCTTCGTTGATCGAGCGCTCCTGGTCCTGCTTGGCGCGCTGCACGTCGTTGAAGGCGTCGATCACCTCGGACGGCGCGTCGACCTTCTGCAGCTTGACGTCGGCGATGAACACGCCGGCGCCGTAACCGTCGAGGATCTGCTGCAGCAATTCCTTGGTCTTGATCTCGACCTCGGCGCGGCGCCGGGCGATGGCTTCCTCGAGCGGCGTCTGGCCGACCACCTCGCGCACCGCGCTTTCGGCGGCGATCTTCACCGTGCCTTCCTGGTTTCGCAAATTGAACAGGAAATCCGCGGCGTTCTTGATCCGCCATTGGACGACGAAGTCGATGTCGATGATATTCTGGTCGCCGGTCAGCATCAGGCTTTCCTGCGGCACGTCGCGGGCGCCGGAGGTGCGGCTCGATTCACCGACGCCGCGGAAGCCGATGTCGATGGTGCTGGTGCGCTCGACGTTCGGCGTGATCACCTCGCCGATCGGCGACGGGAACCAGTAGTTGAGGCCCGGCGTCGTCAGCTTGACGAAACGGCCGAACATAAGTTCGACGCCCTGCTCGCCCGGCTGCACCCGGTAGAAGCCGCTGGCCAGCCAGACGGCGATGATGGCAATGCCGATCAGGATGAAGCCGCGGGCGCCGCCGACGCCGCGCGGCAGGAAGCTCTTGAACCGTTCCTGGCCCTTGCGCAGCAGTTCCTCGATGTCGGGGGGCCTGGGTCCCGAAGGTCCGCCGCTACCGCCCCATGGGCCGCCGCCTTGTGGTTTCCACGGCATCGACTATCCATCCCTATTTTGTGCGCCGTAACGGGAGAAAACCTTGTATTTTGCGTATCCCGGTCTACTTCCTATTACGGGCTCGGTTGCTTTATAGGGCACGACCGGCGGATTCGCAACGCCGAGCCGCCAAAATGTCCGGAAAATAACCATTTCGTGAGTTGGAGTTTCGAGCATGGCAGGGGTCACCGAGCGGCAAATCCTGGACGTTCTGAAGACGATCAAGGATCCGGCGAGCGGCAAGGATATCGTCGGCGCCGGCATGGTCGCCGGCCTGCAGACCAAGGACGGGCACGTCGCCTTCGCCATCGAGGTCGACCCGAAGAATGGCGCCAAGATGGAGCCGCTGCGCAAGCAGGCGGAAAAGGCCGTGCACGCACTCAAGGGCGTGATCTCGGCGACCGTGGTGCTGACCGCCGAGCGGCCGGCTCAGGCCGCGGGTGGCGGGCCCGCGCCGCAGCCGCGGCACGCCCCGCCGGGGCCGGGCGGGGCCAAGGCGCCGGTGCTGGCGGGCGTGCAATCGATCGTCGCGGTGGCCAGCGGCAAGGGCGGCGTCGGCAAGTCGACCACGGCGGTGAATTTGGCGCTCGGGCTGGCGGCGGCCGGCCATCGCGTCGGGCTTCTCGACGCCGACATCTACGGCCCCTCGATGCCGCGCATGATGGGCATCTCCGGCCGCCCGACCTCGTCCGACGGGCAGACCCTCGACGCCATGGAGAACTACGGCATCAAGGTGATGTCGATGGGATTCATGGTCGACGAGGAGACGCCGATGATCTGGCGCGGGCCGATGGTGCAGTCGGCGCTCGAGCAGATGATGCGCGACGTCAACTGGGGCGAGCTCGACGTGATGGTGGTCGACATGCCGCCGGGTACCGGCGACGCGCAGCTGACGATGGCGCAGCGGGTGCCGCTGACCGGCGCCGTCATCGTGTCGACGCCGCAAGATATCGCGCTCCTCGACGCGCGCAAAGGCCTCAACATGTTCCGCAAGGTGGACGTGCCGGTGTTCGGGCTGGTCGAGAACATGAGCTACTTCACCTGCCCGAAGTGCGGCGAGCGCTCGGAGATCTTCAGCCACGGCGGTGCCCGCCGGGAAGCGGCGCGGCTGGGCCTGGACTTCCTGGGCGAGATTCCGCTGGTGATGGAGATCCGCGAGACCTCGGACGGCGGCCATCCGATCGTCGTCTCCAAGCCGGCGAGCGAGCACGCCAAGGTCTATCGGACGATCGCCGACAAAGTGTGGACCAAGATCGAGCAGGCGCTGGCGGCGCGTGAGGCCGCGACGCCCCGCATCGTCATCCAGTAGCGGCCGACTCTCCCCAAAACAAGCCGTCATGCCCCGCCTTTGCGCGGGGCATGACCAACAAAGACCGTCATCGCCCGGCGCAGCCCGGGCGATCCAGGGGCGCGCGAGAAGACTGGATGCCCCGGACTTCGCCGGGGCATGACGCACAGAGACCGTCATCGCCCGGGCGAAGCCGGGCGATGACGGATGGAGGGACGGCAAGCCCGGCGCCGCCGCTTGGGCGGGCGGCGGTTTTCGCCTACCATGCGCGCATGGGGGCAGCCCTTCGAGGCGTGTTGGCGGTGGCGGCGGTGCTTGCCGTCGCCGCCGGGCGGGCGGCGGCCGAGCCGGTGAAGCCGCTGGATGTGGCCGATTGCGCCGACGTGCGCCACGTGCTCGAAGAGGGGCTGCCGTTCGTTCCCGGCTTCCGCATGCTCGAGTTCGATCTGCCGAAGAACGTCGCCGGCGTCGAGGGCAAGGTGTGCCGGCTGCTGACGGTCGGCACCGGCGTCCACATGGAGACGCCGGAGATCCGCTCGCTCGACGACATGCGCTCGCTGATCATGGGCGCGCTGACCGCGGCCGGCTGGGTCGAGAATGACGCCAGCAAGCGCTTCACCGAGAAGACGACCAGCGGCCGGACGCTGTTCGCCCTCGCCCGCAAGGACGCACTGTGCGTGATCAGCGTCGTCGTCGGTATGGTCGAGGGCGTCAAGCCCGACGCCCAGGCGATGCGGGACGGCAAGGTGCGCTTGAGCGCGCTGACGCCGCTGCAGCGCGAATGGTGGCTGGCGCTCGATTGCTTCCGGTTGTAGCGCGCGCGTCGGCGGCGACGCGTCTTCTCAGCCGCCGAACACCTTCTTCAAGTTGTCGAACCCGGACTGGTACATGCCCTGCAAGTCCTTGAGCACGTCGTTCTCGAAGCCGGTCGAGGCCTCGAACTCGCTCGACCACTCGACCTTGCAGCTCTTGCCCTTGCCGGTGACTTTGATGGTCGCCTTGTAGCTCTTGATCGGCAGCGGGCTGTCGACGATCGAATAAGAATAGGTGCGCGCCTTGTCGTCGATGTTCTCCAGCCTTTCGACGATGGTGCCGCCGCCGGCCAGGCTCAGGCGCCGCTCCTGGCCCTTTTTGGTCAACTCGCTCTTCTCCACCTCCGGGTGCCAGTCGGGAAGCGCGTTGAAGTTGCCTATCAGTTGCCATACCTGATCGGCCGAAACGTCGAGATCGGTGGACACTGAAATCTTGGTCATCGCCGTCCTCCTGGATATTGGCCGGAGGCGTCGCCCCGGCGACTTATATCTTAGCGGATTCTGTCGAGGATGACGAAGCTGTAGGCGGGCCCGCCCGGTGCCTCGGGCTTCCGCGCGTCGCGGGCGATCTCACGCCATTGCCGGCGGTTGAAGTCGGGGAAGAAGGCACTGCCGGGGAAATCGCCTTCCACCTCGGTCATGTAGATGCGGTCGGCTTGATCGAGCGCCTGGGCGTAAATTTCGGCGCCGCCGATGACGAAGATTTCGTCGGAGCCCGCGATCTCGGCCAGCGCCTTGGCCCTGGTCAGCGCCGCCGCCAGATCATGGACCACGTCGGCGTCGGCGGCGGTGAATTTTTTGTTGCGGCTGACGACGATGTTGGCCCGGCCCGGCAGCGCGCCGCCGATGGCCTGGTAGGTCTTGCGGCCCATCACCACCGGATGGCCCATGGTGGTGCGCTTGAAGAACCGGAGGTCGCCCGGCAGGTGCCATGGCATGCCGCCCTCGAGGCCGATCACCCGGTTGGCGGCCATGGCGACGATCAGCGACAGGCGCATGCGGTCGGCAGCCAGGTCAGACCGCGATCGGCGCGGCGATATGCGGGTGGGCCTGATAGCCCTCAAGGGTGAAGTCGTCGTAGGCGAAGCCGAAGATGTCGGCGACCTCGGGGTTGAGGTGCATGGTCGGCGGCGGCAGCGGCGCGCGCTGCAGCTGCAAGTCCGCCTGCTCCAGGTGGTTGGCGTAGAGGTGCACGTCGCCGAAGGTGTGGACGAATTCGCCCGGCGCCAACTTCGTCACCTGCGCCACCATCAGGGTCAAGAGCGCATAGGACGCGATGTTGAACGGCACGCCCAAGAACACGTCGGCGCTGCGCTGATAAAGCTGGCACGAAAGCCTGCCGCCGGCGACGTAAAACTGGAACAGGCAGTGGCACGGCGGCAGCGCCATCTTGTCGACGTCGGCCGGGTTCCAGGCGGTGACCACGTGGCGGCGCGAGTTGGGGTTCTTGCGGATGCCGGCGATCAGGTTCCTGATCTGGTCGATCTTGCGGCCGTCGGGCGCCGGCCACGAGCGCCACTGATGGCCGTAGACGGGGCCGAGCTCGCCGTTGTCGTCGGCCCATTCGTTCCAGATGCTGACGCCGTGGTCGTTCAAGTACTTGACGTTGGTGTCGCCGGACAAAAACCACAATAACTCGTGGATGATCGATTTGGCGTGCAGCTTCTTGGTAGTCAGCAACGGAAAGCCGTGGCCGAGGTCGAAGCGCATCTGGTAGCCGAACACGCTCTGGGTGCCGGTGCCGGTGCGGTCGCTGCGGAACACGCCGGCGGTACGGATGTGGCTGAGCAGGTCGAGGTACTGTTTCATGGACAAGGTCCCGAATCGCTTGATTCTACCCCGACGCCGCGGGGCGGCAAAGGACCGCGGAATCCCGGCTCGCCACGCCGCGACCCGAAAAAAGGCCCGCTACGGGCGCTAATCCGGTTGACCGTCGTTCGTCCGCCCAGATACCGTCTATTGGCGCGATATGCTATCGTCGCACGATCCGGGCCCGGGCGGCGAGCCAACGACCCGCCCCATCGGCGCCCGGCAACCACTTAACAGAACCGGCAACGGCATTCCCAGCACGTTGCCCACCAGGGGAACCAAGATGATTCGAGCCGCATTAACCGCATCCAAGTATCTGGCGGCGGCGTTCGCTGCCGCGTTCATCACCACGTCCGCATGGGCCGCCGACGACTGCAAGAAACGGGGGACTCTCGATGCCCTCTACTGCGACGAGGACGGCGACATGGTCGCCGATACCCCGAAGGACAAAAGCAAGTGGAAGGATCCGAGCACGCTGGTGTTCACCTACACGCCGGTCGAAGATCCGGCGGTCTACAAAGAGGCGTTCGCGCCATTCATGACTTATCTGGAGAAGGCCACCGGCAAGAAGGTCATCTACTACACGGTGCACTCGTACGCGGCCGAGCTCGAGGCGCTGCGGTCGGGCCGCCTGCACATCGCCGGCGTCTCCACCGGCCCGACCGGATTCGGGGTCAATCTCTCCGGCTACGTGCCGATCGCCGTCAAGGGTTACGCCGACGGTTTCCAGGGCTATCACCTGTTCCTGATCGTCAAAAAGAGCAGCCCCTACCAGAAGCCCGCCGACCTCAAGGGCAAGAAGGTGGCGCATACGACCGCGTCGTCGAACTCCGGCAACCTGGCGCCGCGCGTGCTGCTGCCGAAGCAGGGCCTGACCCCGGAAAAAGACTACAAAGTGATTTTCTCGGGCAAGCATGACCAGTCGGTTCTGGGCGTGAATTCGGGCGACTACGACGGCGCCCCGGTGGCTTCCGACGTATTCGAGCGCATGTGCCGCCGCGGCACCGTCAAGTGCGAGGATTTCCGCATCATCTACAAGAGCCCGAAGTTCCCGACCTCGTCGTTCGGCTACGCCCACGACCTGCATCCGGACCTGGTGAAGAAGATCAAGAAGGCATTCAACGACTTCCGCTTCACCGAGGAGATGAAGAAGCAGTTCGGCGGCGCTGATCGCTTCTCGCCCATCACCTACAAAAACGATTGGGCGGTGGTACGCGAGATCGCCGAGGCTACCGGCGAGTCGTACACCCGCGAGCAGTACGAGAAAGCGGCGGCGAAGGAAGCCGAGAAGCTCAAGAAGAAGAAGCAGAAGAAGTAAGGCGCCGGGGGTGACTCGGGTCGACCAAACGACACGGATGGAGAGCGGGCCGCTAAGCGCCCGCTCTCTCGTCATCCGCGACTTGGTGAAGGAGTACAAGCCCGGCCAACCCGTTCTGAAGGGCATCAGCCTGGACTTCGACGGCCGCGGCATGACCGCCATCATCGGGCCGTCGGGCACCGGCAAGAGTACCCTGATCCGCTGCATCAACCGGCTGGTCGAGCCGTCCTCGGGCAGCATCCTGTTCCACGGCCAGGACCTCGCGCAACTCAGGGGGCAAGGCCTGCGCGCGGCGCGGCGGCGGATCGGGATGATCTTCCAGGAGTTCAACCTAGTCGAGCGGCTGACCGTGGTCGAAAATCTCCTGTGCGGCCGCCTCGGCTACGTCAACCCGCTGAAGGCGTGGTTGCGCCGCTTCCCGGCACGTGACCTGGCGCGCGCCTTCGATCTCCTGGAGACCGTCGGACTCAAGGGGTTCGCCGCCCAGCGCGCCGATTCGCTGTCCGGCGGCCAACGCCAGCGCGTCGGTATCGCCCGCGCCATCATGCAGGAGCCGGACCTGCTGCTCGCCGACGAGCCGACCTCGTCGCTCGACCCCAAAACATCGGTCGAGATCATGGAATTGATGGTCGACCTGGCCGGGCGGGAAAACATCCCGGTCGTCGTCAACATCCATCAGGTGGCGCTAGCCAAGCGCTTCGCCGACCGCATCGTCGGCATGTCGGGCGGCCATATCGTCTTTGATGGCCCGCCGGACGACCTCACCGACGAGCACCTGAAGACCATCTACGGCGGCGAGGCATGGCTGGAGACGTGAGCGCGCCGGCGCCGCCGGCGGACGAACGGCGCCTGCCCAGGGCGGGCTGGCTGGCGCGCCTCGGATGGCTGGCGCTCGCGGTCTATATCGCCTATGCCGCCTCGCTCCTCGAAATCACTTGGGAACGGTTCTACGCCGGCCTCGGCCACGGCGCGTTGTTCGTCGCCCGCATGGTGCCGCCGGACTTCTCTCGCTGGGAACTTCTGGCGTACGATCTGACCGAGAGCGTCGAGATCGCGGTGCTGGCCTCCTTCTTCGGCATCCTCATCGCGCTGCCGATCGGGCTTCTGGCTGCTCGCAACATGATGCCGTTGTGGGTGACGTGGCCGGCGCGCACGTTGATCGCGGTGTGCCGATCGTTCCATCCGGTCATCGTCGCCATCCTGTTCGTCAAGGCGGTCGGGTTCGGGGCGCTGGCCGGCATCCTCGCGCTCATCGTGGCGTCGGTCGGCTTCGTCGCCAAGCTGTTCGCCGAGGCCATCGAGGAAATCTCGATGAAGCAGGTCGAGGCCGTCCGCGCGACCGGCGCGTCGTTCTTCAACGTGGTGACTTTCGGCGTGCTGCCGCAGGTGCTTACCCGCTTCATCGGCTTTTCGAGCTATCAGCTCGATTCCAATTTCCGGGTCTCCACCGTGGTCGGAATCGTCG
>DASWGT010000027.1:0-6249 GCA_036393575.1 Rhodospirillales bacterium
GCTGGCGCTCGCCGCTGTCGCTACCGGCGGCAACATGGTGGTCGTCGCGATCGCCATGATGCTGCTGGTGTTCGGCCAGATTCCGATCACCGACACCATCGTCGCGCGCTACGCCGCGACCGAATGGCGGTCCCGCGTCTACGCCGTCAAGTTCCTGCTGTCGCTGACCGTGGCCGCGGCGGCGGTGCCGATGCTGGCGGTGGTGCACCACGCCACCGGCGGGTTCTATTGGGTATTCATGATCCTGGCCGGGCTCGCGGCGGTGGTTACGGCGCTCGCCTTCGCGATGCCGTCGCGACGGCTGGTACCGGTGGCGGCCGAATGATCCTCGAGTTCTGAGTGAAGCCGACTGCGGCCCCGACGGTTCGTCGGGGCCGTTTTTTTCGCGCCGATGGTTTAGCCGTCTACCGTAATGAAATCGTGCTCGCCGATTCCCTGCACGATCACGAATCGACAACGGCCGCCGTCCTTGCCGATCACCCGATGCGGCGTATGCGCCGGAACGTCGAGGGTCTCGCCGGCCTTGAGCTCACGGTCCGCGTTCGGGGCCTTCATCTGCACCACCATCGGACCGTCGAGGCAAATGAAGGTGTCGGTGACTTCCGTGTGGTAGTGCCAGGGAACTTCTTTGCCGCGCTCGAGGGTCAGGATTTGCACGCGCAAGCCTGCGGTCTCGGCGATCATCCGCCGGTGCGAGGGCGCATACGGCAGGTCTTCGGGCTTGGTCATCGGGCGGCCGCTCCAAGGCTTTGACCGGAATATTTGACCGAAATATACGCCGAATTCCGAGAATCTAGAACTTCCCTTGCCGGCGCAGGATGCGCAGCGCCTCGGCGATGCAGCGGCAGTCGTCGACGCCCTGGTGTGCGGTTCCCGGTCGTGGGAAACCCATGGCTTCCGGCAGGCCGCTGGAAAAGACGCGGCTGGTGTCGACATTGGTGGCGTCGCCGATCAGCTTGCGGGCATCGCGGAAAAGTCCATCGTCGAAAGGGAAAGCGAGGCCGTTAAGGGCGCAGTTGCGCTGGATGACCTTGTAATCGGAGCCATAGGACCAAATCTCTCGGATACTGGCGAGGAACTGCACCAACCGATCGAGCGCGGTCGCGAAATCGACGCCTTCGGCGTCGAGGTGGGCTTGGGCGATACCGGTAAGCCGGACGAAGTAGTCGCTGAGCCGGGAGTTGATGCGCGGCTTCACCAGCACGTCGAGTGCCGCGGTCTCGGCCAACGCTGCGTCGTCCGTCAGCGTGATGGCGCCGATCTGGACGATCTCCATCTCCTCGCCGGGGCCCTGCCAGCGGCGCTGCCGCGCCCCTTCCCACGAGGTCCATTCCAAATCGAGGACGGCGATCAGATTGCGGGCGGCCACAGGCGGCGGCCCTAGCCCGCGGGCGCGCGGGCGGCGCGGCGCAGCCGGTCGTTGATGGCGCGGCCCAAGCCGACGTCGGGCACCGGCATCACCGCGATGGCGGTGAACGGCGGCCCGTCGATGGCGCGCAGCATGGCGAACAGGTTGGCGGCCGCCTCCTCGAGGTCGCCCGAGGCGCTGAGGTTGATGGCGTCTTCCGGCGCGCTCGGCCCGAATGCCAGCAGCGCCTCGCCGGGACGCGCGGAGGCGGCATCGAGGCGGAGCGGCAGCTCGGGGGCGTAATGGCGCTCCAGCATCCCCGGCGACTTCGGCGCGCCGGCAGCGTCGGGCAGGGCGAGCGGGCC
Source organism: Rhodospirillales bacterium (assembly GCA_036393575.1). Classification (GTDB taxonomy): domain Bacteria; phylum Pseudomonadota; class Alphaproteobacteria; order Rhodospirillales; family Casp-alpha2; genus JACPJY01. Next base: position 1,714 of record DASWGT010000027.1, read on the forward strand.
GATCACGGCCTCGATCTTTTCGGCGGCGACGCCGCCGGGCCTGAGCAGCGTCGGCCGGTCGGCGGTGAGATCGACCACCGTCGATTCGATGCCGACGTGGCACGGGCCGCCGTCGAGGATCATCGTCGGGCCGCCCTGGTCGGGACCGGGAAGCGAGAACACCACGTGGCCGGCCGCCGTCGGGCTGATGCGCCCGGCGCGGTTGGCGCTCGGCGCCGCGATCGGCACCCGCGCCGCGGCGAGCAGCGCACGAGCCACCGGATGGCTCGGCACCCGCACGGCGACGGTGTCGAGGCCGGCGCTGACCAATAGCGAGATGCGCTCATCCTTGCGCGGCAACACCACGGTCAGCGCCCCCGGCCAGAACGCCTTGGCGAGCTTCTCGGCAATCGCGGTGAAGCGGACGGCGGCGCGTGCTTGGGCGACGTCGGCCACGTGCACGATCAGCGGGTTGAACTTTGGCCGGCCTTTGGCGGCGAACACCTTGGCGACCGCTTCGTCGTTGGTGGCGTCGGCGCCGAGGCCGTAGACGGTTTCGGTCGGGAAGGCGACGAGTGCGCCGTCGCGGATGGCGCGCGCGGCGGCGGCGATGTGATCGGCGTCGGCGGGGACGATTGGGGTGCGTTCCGCGGTCACTTTTTGGTGGGTTTGCGGACGCCGGGCCCCTTGGCGACAAAGTGGGGGTTCTCGAACCCGGGTTTGCCGTAGGTCAGGTCCTTGCCCTGCAGGTCCTCGACGGTGCCGCCGGCGAAGCGCAACACCGCGTGGCCGGCGGCGGTGTCCCACTCCATGGTGCGGCCGAGGCGGGGATAGATGTCGGCCGCGCCTTCCGCGACGACGCAGAACTTGAGCGCGCTGCCGGCGCTCCGTTCGCTGGCGATCTTGTATTGGGCGAGATAGGCGTCGACGTCGGGGCCGCGATGCGAGCGGCTGACCATCGCCACCAGCCCGCCGGCCGGCACCGTGCGGCACTTGATGACACGTTCGGGACCGTCGCCGTCCTGGGCGAACGAGCCGACGGCGGCGCCCCAGTAGGTCTTGCGGCTCACCGGCGCGTGCACGACGCCGAGCACCGGCCGGCCGTTCTCGACGATCGCGATGTTGACGGTGAACTCGCCGTTCTTGCTGACGAATTCCTTGGTGCCGTCGAGCGGATCGACCAACCAGAAGGCGCTGTCCTTGACCACCGGCGCCTTGCCGGCGGCGACGGCCTCCTCGCTGACGATCGGGAACTTGTCGGTGATGCCCTCGCGAATGGCGCGCAGGATCAGCGCCTCGGCGGCGCGGTCGGCCTCGGTGACCGGCGTGCGGTCGGCCTTCTGCTCGACCTTGAAGTCGGTTTTGTAGACCTTGAGGATCTCTTGACCGGCCCGCTTGGCGATCTTGCCGACCTGCTCCAACAGGCTCAGTCCGATGTTCAGCACCCGCGCACCTCCTCGCCGTCGCCGCGATCGCGGCGCGGTTCCGATTGTCGCCGGAAGGGCCGGGTTGTCAATTGCGCATCAGGATTTGAAGGTTGGACGTCGCTCTCAGGCGTCGCCGCGCCACGAGGCAGCCGCCTTGCCAAAATCGTCGTCGCCGATCTCGGCCGCCGCGAACCGCCACGCCTTGAAGCCCGGCGACCAGTGATCCTTCGATAACCCGGCTTTTACCTTCAGGTGCTCGACGAACTTGCGGGCGTCCGGTAGCTGCTCCCACACCGACGGCAGGAACAGCGCACGGCGGCGGTTGTCCTCGATCACCAGGCCGTCGGCGCCGGGCCTGAGCGCGGCCAGGAAGTCGGCCTCGCCCGCGAACGTCATCGGCGCCTGCGGGCTCAGGACCGAAATTGAAAGTCCGAGTCCGTCGAGCTCATCGGCGGCCAGCGGCGGGAAACGCGGGTCCTTGAAGGCGGCGCGGAAGGCGTTCTCGGCCACGTCGTTGGCGAGCGGCCGGTAGGCTTCCGAACTGCCGATGCAGCCGCGCAGGCGGCCCGAGCGCTTGAGCGTCACGAACGCTGCGCCCGGCTTCTTGAGCTCGCCGTCGAAACCGTCGCCGTCGAGCGGCTTGCCGTGGTCGAGGCCGTTGAAGATCGAGCGCCGGGCGAGGTCGAGCAGCGTGCCGCCGTGGCGCCTGAGCATCGCCTCGGTGGCAGCGAGGAAGTCGGGGGAGGACGTGGACGGCTTGCCCTTGGTCGCACCTCCGGTCGCACCCTGGGGCGCGCCCTTAGCCGCTCCCTTGGCATTCCCCGCGGCCGCCTTGCGCACCGACACCGTCACCTTCGGTGCACGCTCGCGATCGCTGGCCAGCATCGGCTCGACGAACATCCACGAACCGTAGCCGACGACGTGGTCCTTGGAGCCGGCGGTGTCGCCGGAATTGCGCAGATCCAGCGTCGTCACTTGGAGCCCGCGGCGTTTCGCCGTCTCCAGGAGCCCGCCGACCGGATACCGGCCGCAGGCGCCGTCGCGGGAGATCGCCGCCGGGTTCAGGGTCTCGATGGCGCGGCAGGTGGTGGCGTCGATGCGCCGGGCGGCGTCGTAATCGAGGTAGTGGCTGAGGTCCGACGACACCACGATCACCGTCTCCGGGCCGCCCCACAGCGCATCGAGCACTTGGGCGACCTGTTGCGGGTTGGCGTCGCCGACGACCAGCGGCACGACGGCGAAATCGTCGAGCACCACCTGCAGGAACGGCAAGTGCACCTCGAGCGAATGCTCCAGCGCGTGGGCGGCATCGAACACCTCGACCTGCGGCAGATCGAGGATCGTCGCCGCCGCGTCCTTGTCGACGGGCACGTCGCCGAGCGGCGTGCGGAAGTAATCGGCTCCGGAGAGCGCCAGCCCGCGCACCGGCACCCGGTGGCAGGGACCGAGCAGGACGACGCGGGTGATGACGGCGTGCGCCGACTTCAGACGCGCGTAGGCCGAAGCGGCGATCGGCCCCGAATAGATATAGCCGGCATGCGGCGCGATGATCGCCTTCGGCACCGGGCTCGAATTTTCCCCGAGCGAGCGCTCGGCGACGGCGAGGTAGCGCCGCACCTGGGCGTCGAGCTCGGCGGTGTTGCCGGGGTAGAACTGGCCAGCGACGGCGGCTTCCCGGACGGAAGGCATCGGGTGGCTCCTTGCCACGTCGTGATCGAAGAGGGTCTTGTTGGTCTAAGTAGTATTCCAGGGCAAGGCTGTAAAGGGCCGGCCAGCCTGCGACCACGTCAGCCGCGGCTGCCGGTTAACTGGAAGGCGGCCCAGAAGAACGGATGCGGGTGCTTCTCCCGCGCCGCGATTTGGGCCCGCCGCAACGCCTCGCGGACGTCGGCGGAACGCAGATTGGCATAGAACCCGGACATCAGTTCGGTGGTGGCCTGGTCGGAGACCGGCCACAGGCTGGAGACGATGCTACGCGCGCCGGCATACAGGAAGCCTCGGGTCAGTCCGACCACGTCGTCGCCGTTGCGCACCGCGCCGAGGCCCGTCTCGCAGGCGCTAAGCGTCACCAGATCCGCGTTGAGGCGGAGATCGTAAAGCTCGCTCACCGTCAGCCGGCCGTCGTTGGCGGCGTCGCGGGCGAGCAGGAGGCCGGACTCCAGCGGCGCGTCGGAATCGAAGCGGCCGTGGCTTGCCAAGTGCAGGATGCGGAATTCCTGGCCCGCTTTCTTGATCGCGGTCTCGGATGCGTTGTCGCGGAGCAGCACCAGCGAGTCCGGCCATTTGCGGCCGATCTCGCGGGCCTCCGTCTCGGCGCCCGGAAGATCGAACCGGCGATCGCCGAGGTTCGGATTGCCCAGCACCAGCAGGTCCTTGGCCGGACGCCGCTCCGCCGGCCTCAGGTATTTCAGGACGCTGGCGCTCGGTAGCAGCCTGACCGTGTAACCGTCGATCAGATAGCGCCGCTCCGACTGCAGCGCCGCGAACGGCAAGTAGTGCAGCGCGCCGTGCGGCACGATCACCAGGTTGCGCCGGTCCAACAGCCCCTCGATGGGGCGGATCAGGCGGTCGTAAAGCCGCCGGGCCGGCTCCTGGTAGGAATCGGTGTGCGCATCGGTAAGGGAGGCGCGAAACAGCGCCACCGTGTCCGCAAGCCCGGCACCGTCGAGGCGCGCGCCGCGCACGCCGTCGCGGGTCATGACGAAGGCGTAGAGCGCGTTCTTGTGGACGAAATAGTCGATCAGTACCTCGTCAGCGGCCAGCAGTCCCCGCATCTCGCCGCTGCTCATCGCCGGCACGGTCACCAGCGACGCCATCTCCGGCTCCGCCTTCTCGATGCGCTGACGGGTGTCGGCGAGCGCGCGCCGCCGGTCCGCGGCCACCTGCGGCGTGATGCCGGCGTCCTCCTCCTGCGTGCCGGCCTCGAGACTGGCCAGCTGTACCAGCATCCTGTTCACCTCCGCCGCGTCCCGGCGCTTTGGCTGGAAGCGGCTGCGCTGGGCCAACAGGTCGACCAGGGCGCGGGCCTTGGAACGCTCGACGAACTCCAGTGCCTCGGCCTGCCGGCCGGCGTCGAACAACGCGCCCACCAGCGCCGAATAGACGTCCTGCTTGTCGCCGACGAAGCCGA
>DASWGT010000028.1:0-6974 GCA_036393575.1 Rhodospirillales bacterium
AAGGCGTACACGCCGGAGGAATACGCCGAAAGCTGCCGGATCATGAAGGCGCTGCCGCAGGGGTTTTCAATCGTCAAGCAGGGCATCGCCTTCCACAGCGACATGAAGCGTGTGCTTCCGGGCTTCTTCTATGGCGACGTGACACCCGTCCATATCCACGGCGGCGCAAGCGACCGCGGCCTCCTTACCGAGCGTGGCCTGAAGCACACGATCGCCTGCGTCGAGGCGATGAAGGAGGTTCTTGGCGACGACGTCGGTCTGGCCCTCGATTGCGGGCCCGGATGGACGGTGCCGGACGCCATCCGCTTTGCCCGCGCCGTCGAGTCTCTGAATCTGACGTGGCTGGAGGACATGATCACCGGCGATTACACCCCGTTTGTCGACGCCGACGTCTACCGTGAGGTGACGCGCGCCACGTCGACGCCGATCCACACCGGCGAGCAGATCTACTTGCGCCAGAACTTCAAGGCGCTGATCGAGGGTCACGCCGTCAACATCGTCGGGCCGGACCCCGCCGACGTCGGCGGGCTGGCGGAGCTGAAGTGGATCGCCGAATACGCCGACCTGCACGGCATCCTGATCGCCCCGCACGGCACCGGCAATGGACTTCTCGGCCTCGCCGCCCTCGTCCAGGTCTCGGCGACGCTGCCGGCAAACTTCATTGCCTTTGAATATCCGACGGGCGACCCGGCATGGTGGTACGACATCGTCGACGGACTGCCGGATCCAATTGTCAAGGACGGCATGATCGAGGTTTGGGACCGCCCCGGCATGGGCGTCGAACTCAACCCGGAACGGGCGCGTCGCTACCTCGCTCCGGAAGACGCGGATTTCTTCGACTAAAACGACGGGCAATGACCAGCACCATCAGCTATCTGACGACGATCGAGTTCGGCGCCGGCGCTCTCGCCAGGCTTGCCGAAACCCTCGCCGCGCTCAACGTCGTTCGCCCGCTCGTCGTCTCGGACGCCGGCATCGCCGCCGCCGGCCTCCTCGATCGCGCCACGCCTCACCTGCCCCCCGGTTCGCCGGCGTTCCTCGATGTGCCCACCAACCCGACGGAGGAAGCCGTCGCCGGCGCCCTCGTCCGCTATCGGGAGGAAGCCTGCGACGGTCTGGTCGCGATCGGCGGTGGCTCGCCGATCGATCTTGCCAAGGGTGTCGCGCTGACGGCGACCCACGCCGGCAGGCTTGAGAACTACGCGGCGATCTACGGCGGGATCGCCAGGATCGGCCCGGTCGCGCCGGTCGTCGCGATTCCGACAACGGCCGGCACGGGCGCGGAAGTCGGCCGCGCGGCGCTGCTGACGCTCGCCGACGGCCGCAAACTCGGTTTCATCAGCCCGCACCTGATCCCGAAGAGGGCGATTTGCGATCCCGACCTGACGCTCGGCCTGCCCCCGCCCCTCACCGCGGCGACCGGTCTCGACGCCCTCTCCCATTGCATCGAGACCTACCTGTCACCGCGCTTCAACCCGCCGGCCGAGGCAATCGCGCTCGACGGCGCCGGCCGCATCTGGCGGAACATCGAACGCGCCTTCGCGGACGGAAGTGACATCCAGGCGCGCGAGGAAATGATGATGGGCGCGGTCGAAGGCGGATTGTCGTTCCAGAAGGGCCTCGGCGCCGTCCACGCGCTGAGCCACGCGCTCGGCGGCCTGAAGTCGCCGCAACTCCACCACGGCACGCTGAATGCGATCCTGATGCCGCCGGTCGTGCGCTTCAACGCCGGCCACGTCGGCGACAAGATCGACCGACTGAAAACAGCGATCGGCATCGACGGCGACCTCGCCGACGCGCTCGACGGATTGAACCGGCGGCTGCGGATTCCGGTCGGCCTCGCGACGCTCGGCGTCAAGCCGGAGGTCATCGACTGGGTGATCGAGCGGGCGCTTGCCGACCACAGCCATGCCACCAATCCACGGCCGGCGGCAGGCGCGGACTACCGCGCACTCCTCGAAACCGTAATGCGGTAGAACCGGCCGGGCGCGGCAAAGACCGGAGGACAGACGATGGATCGCTTCTGGCGTTTCTGGGACCGGCTCGGGGTGTGGCAGAAATTCGGCCTCTCCTTCGTGGCCGCGGTCGTGATCGTGATGATCGCCGTCTCGATCTTCTGACCGCCGTCAGTGCGCCCGGATGCCGCGATGCCGCTCGGCGCGCCGGCGCAGGAGTTCCAGGGTCGCCAGCAGGACGATCGACACCATCACCAGGACGGTCGCCACCGCCAGGATCGTCGGGGAAATCTGTTCACGCAATCCGGTGAACATGCGCCACGGCAACGTCTGCTGCTGGGCCGCGCCGACGAACATCACCACCACCACCTCGTCGAACGAGGTGATGAACGCGAACAGGCCGCCTGCGATGACGCCCGGCAGGATGAGCGGCATCTGGACGCTGAAGAACGTGCGCACCGGTCCGGCGCCGAGACCGGCGGCGGCTCGCGTCAGGCTCCTGTCGAAACCGACCAGCGTCGCCGTAACCGTGATGATCACGAACGGCACGCCGAGCGCCGCATGCGCCAGCACGATGCCCCAATAGGTGCCCTGCAGGCCGACTTTTGAATAAAAGAAGTACATGCCGGCCGCCGAGATGATCAGCGGCACGATCATCGGCGAGATGAGAATAGCCATGATCGTTCGCCGGAAAGGCATGTTCTGTTGGCTGAGGCCGACAGCGCCGAGCGTGCCGAGCACGACGGCAATGAGGGTCGCCACCGGCGCGATGGCGAAGGAATTGCGGAGCGCATTCTGCCAGTTCGGGTCGGTGAAGAAGTTCTGGTAGTGCCGGAGCGAATAGGCATCGGGATCGAGCGCCAGCATCCCGGCGGTGAACGTGAAGAAATCCTGCGCATTGAAGCTGAGCGGGACGATGACCAGCACCGGCATCACCAGGAAGATGAAGATCAGCGTGCAGATGACGCGGAAGCTCCAGCGCCAGACGCGCTGACCGACCGTGGCATAGGGCGGGAGGGCGGCCATCGCTTCAACTGAGCTTGACGTTGTCGATGCCCACCACGCGGTCGTACGTCCAGTAGAGGGCAAGGACGGCGACCAGGAGCAGCGTCGCCAGCGCGGCCGCCAGGCCCCAGTTCAGCGACGTCGAGATGTGGAAGGCGATGCGATTCGAGATGAAGATGCCGCTGGTGCCGCCGACCAGCTCCGGCGTGATGTAGTAGCCGATCGAAAGGATGAATACGAGAATGCCGCCGGCGCCGAGGCCCGGGACGCTTAGCGGGAAATAGACCCGCCAGAACGCCGTCCAGTCGTTGGCGCCAAGCGACTTCGCGGCGCGCACGTAGCTCGGCGAGATGCCCTTCATGACGCTGTAGAGCGGCAGGATCATGAACGGCAGCAGGATGTGCGTCATGGCGATGGTGGTGCCGGTGGCGTTGTTGATCATCACCAGCCGGCCGGCATCGGAGATGAGCCCCGACCAGACCAGCAGGTCGTTGATCACCCCTTGCTGCTGAAGGAGCACCTTCCAGGAGGCGGTGCGCACCAGCAGCGACGTCCAGAACGGCAGCAGGACCAGAATCATCAGGAGGTTGGAGGTGCGCATCGGCAGGCTCGCCAGCAGGTACGCCACCGGGTAGCCGAGCAGCGCGCAGAAAACGGTGATCGTGAGACTCATCACCAGCGTGCGAATGAAAAGCCGGATATAGATGCGCTCGTTCTCCGGTTTGGATTCGACCCCCTCCGGCGTTCTCTGCAGGTCGACGGCGTTGAGGAGATAGCCGGACGTGTAGGGTCCGGAGAACAGCTGGATGGTCTGCCAGATGCCCACCTGGCCCCAGTCGCCATCGACTTCGATGAACTGCTCCTTGAACGGCAGCGCCGGATCCATGCGGGCGACATCGCGCCCGGTCTTGCGGAAAAGGCCGGAAGCCCCGGCATTCTCGTAGTTGAGACGCGAGCCGAGCCGGGTATGCGTGCGTGCGGCAACCGCTTCGACGAGGTCCTCGTAGAGGGCGGCGTAGACGGGTTCCGCCGGCGCCTCGCCGCTCGCCGGGTCCCAGCCGGCGAGGGCAACGACGGTGCGCGGCAGGGTATCGGGAACGATCTGGTTCTCGACCGACCGGAACAGCATGTCGCCGATCGGCATCAGGAACGTGATGAGGATGAAGGCAAGGAGCGGCAGGACGAGCATCAGCGCTCTCACCTTCCGCGCGCGGAGCGAGCGCCGAAGCTGCTGCTTCAGCGTCGCACCGAGCACCGGCGAGACGACCCCCGGGCCCTGATCCACCGTCGCAACGGCCATGCCCCAACCTCTCTCCGCGGCGACGCGGCAGGCGGAACCGAAGCGCCGCCTGCCGCGCGGTACAGGCGGCTACTGGCTCAGCCAGACCTGCCAGCGGGCCTCGACGTCGTCCTGATTGTCCGCCCACCAGAGGAGGTCGTTGATCAGGATGTTCCCCTGGTTGGCCGGATTGGTCGGCATATGCGGGCCCATGTCGATGCCGAGCGTCGCGTGCTGTCCGACCAGCGGCTGCGAGGATGCACGCGCCGGACCGTAGGAGATGTACTTCGCCTGGTCGGCCAGACGCTGCGTGTCCGTCCCCCAGCTGAGGAAGTGCATCACGCGGTTCAGCCGGTCCTCGGGCAGGTTCGCCGGAACGATCCAGCCGTCGAAGTCGAACACCTGCCAGTCCCACAGCATGCTGACCGGCTGCTTCTGCTCCTCGATGACCGAGAACAGGCGGCCGTTGTAGGTCGAGCCCATTACCACCTCGCCGTCGGCGAGAAGCTGCGGCGTCTCGGCGCCGGCCGACCACCACACGACCTGGTCCTTGATGGTATCGAGCTTGGCAAGCGCGCGCTCGACGCCGTCCTCCGACAGCACGGTGTAAAGGTCTTCGGGCGCGACGCCGTCGCAAATCAGGGCCCACTCGAGATTCTTCTTAGGCCGCCGCTCCAGGCTGCGCTTGCCGGGGAAGTTCTCGAGATCGAAGATCGCGCACAGGCTTTCCGGGGTCCTGCCCTCCCACGCCGCGACGTCGTTGCGATAGCCGAACGTCGTCGAGAACACGATTTGCGGGATGAAACATTCGTTGATGATCGACTCGCCGAAATCGTCGGTCGCCGACGCCCCGTCGGGCGCCGGGGCAAGCACGGCATTGATGTCGATCTCCATCGCAAGGCCCTCGTCGCAGAGACGCTGGCTGTCGGGGCCCTCGACGTCGACCAGATCCCAGGTGACGTTGCCGGCTTCGAACATGGCGCGGAGCTTCGCCACCGCCTCGTTGGAGCTCTCGTCCCAAGTGACGCTGACGTCGGTCAGCGCGCCGTAGGGATCGAAATAGGCGAGCTTCTGGCTAAGTTGATAGGCGCCACCCCACGAGACGACGGTCATCGAATCCGCGCAGTTCTCGCATGTCGGCAGGTCTTGTGCGTACGCAATGCCGACCGGGGCCAGGCCCAGGATCGCGGCTCCAAGAAGATGATTCAGTTTCATCGCTGTTCTCCCTTTTCTTCACCCGATACTTCCTTCATCGGGCCGCGCGGGCGAGGCGACCCGTTTCGTGCTCACGACACGTCGAGCGCGTGGCAATCCTCCATCGCCCAACCGACACGCACCATCTGCCCGACGGCGATCGGCCGGTTGCCCTGCCCGTTCGGTATCTTGATGACGAACTCGGGATTGCCGCAGACGGTCGCGCGCGTGCGAATATGATCGCCGAGGTAGATCAGTTCCTCGACCCGCGCCTCGAAGACGTTCGGGAAGCGGCCGCTTTCTGGCTCGATGACCACACGCTCCGGCCGCAGCGACAACGTCGACCGTTCGCCGACCCCCGAGACATTCACCTTGAGCGCCTTGACTTCGGAGCCGTCGTCGAGCGTCACGGCGCAGCCGACGCCGTTGAGTCCGGTCACCTTTCCGGCGAGACGATTGTTCTCGCCGATGAAAGCGGCGACGAATGCGTTGCGCGGCCGTTCATAAAGCTCCTCCGGCGCGGCCAGTTGCTGGATGACGCCGTCGTTAAACACCGCAATCCGGTTCGACATCGTCAACGCCTCCGACTGGTCGTGAGTGACGTAGACCACGGTCACGCCGAGGTTGTTGTGGATGTGCTTGATCTCGTATTGCATCTGCTCGCGCAGGTTCTTGTCGAGCGCGCCGAGCGGCTCGTCCATCAGTACCAGCTTTGGCTCGAAGACCAGCGCGCGGGCAACCGCGACGCGCTGCTGTTGGCCGCCAGAGAGCTGCGCCGGCATGCGGTTGGCGAAGTTGCCGAGCTCCACCATGTCGAGGGCGCGCTGAACGCGCTCGGCGATTTCGGCGGCAGGCATCTTCCGCACCTTGAGGGGGAAGGCGAGGTTCTCGCCGACCGTCATATGCGGGAAGAGCGCGTAGTTCTGGAAGACCATGCCGATGTCGCGCTTGTGCGGCGGCACATTGTCGATGCGCTGGTCGCCGAGGTAGATGGCGCCGTGGGTGGCGGTTTCGAAGCCCGCCAGCATCATCAGGCAAGTCGTCTTGCCGGAGCCCGATGGCCCCAGCATCGTCAGGAATTCCCCCTGCGCGATGTCGAGGTTCAGATCCTTCACGACCAGCGTATCGCCGTCGTAGCTCTTCTGGACCCCCTCGAAGCGCACATGCGCCGGGGCATCTTCCGGCGCCCGTCCCCCTGCTGCCTGAACCATTCGCTCCCCCGGCTCGGTCGCCTGTCGAGCAACGATCTCCGTGGATGGTGCGACGGCTACCTTAGCGCCCCCGGGCCGCCCGCACACCCCCGGTTACGCATTTTGGGGTGCCCTGCGCTGGCTGTCGGCTTCAATCCACTGATTCTGAACGGGAAGGTCAGTGGCTGTGGCGCTCCCTAGGGGACTCGAACCCCTGTTTTCGCCGTGAGAGGGCGACGTCCTGGACCGCTAGACGAAGGGAGCGGAGCGCGATTGCGGCGCGAGGCATGCATATAGCGATCCGTCGGGCCGGTTGGCAAGGCGGCGGACCGGCCGGCGCGGTCGGCAATT
>DASWGT010000029.1:0-2283 GCA_036393575.1 Rhodospirillales bacterium
CATGCGGCGGGGCGGCTCGGGGAGGCGGGCCTTGCTGCCGGACAGCGCCGGCCGGTCGGCGGCGAATGTCACTTCCAGATCTGGATTGCCGGCGATGGCGCGCATGCAGCCGGTCACCGCCCGCTTGAACGGCTCGGTCGGGGATTCTTTGACGGGCGGGGTGATCCTGGAGTTTGACGACATGCTCTACGTGGCCGACTTTCACAGCCTATCGGTTCGGTCTATATTACCGGATGACGGAGTGTTCCATGGCCGAACCCGAGAATCACACACTGCGAGTCTTGAGGGAATTCCGCGAGGAGTTTGCGGATTTCCGAACCGAGACCCGCGAGAGTTTTGCGAATCTCGGCGATCGCCTCGATGACCTGGCAAAGGTGCTGGCCGGCGAAATGGTGACCAGCCGCCATACGGATGCCAGCGTTGACGAGCGTCTTGGCAATATCGAGCGGCGCCTCTCTGTTCTTGAAGAGACCAAGTAGCAGCACCTCGCCCTCAGCTCATCACCACGTTCGCCGTCGACTCCGGCAGCTCCTCGTTGAAAGAGCGCTGGTAGAACTCGGCGACCAGCGCGCGCTCCAGTTCGTCGCACTTGTTGACGAAGGTGACGCGGAAGGCGAAGCCGATGTCGCCGAAGATCTCGGCATTCTCCGCCCAGGTGATCACCGTTCGCGGGCTCATCACCGTCGACAGGTCGCCGTTGATGAAGGCGTTCCGCGTCATGTCGGCGACGCGCACCATCTTGCCGATGATCGCGCGGCCCTTGTCGTCGCGCCACATCGGCACCTTGGCGGCGACGATGTTCACCTCGTTGTCGTGCGGCAGGTAGTTAAGTGTCGTGACGATCGACCAGCGGTCCATCTGGCCCTGGTTGATCTGCTGGGTGCCGTGATAGAGGCCGGAGGTATCGCCGAGGCCGACGGTGTTGGCGGTGGCGAACAGGCGGAAGGACGGGTGCGGCCTGATCACCTTGTTCTGGTCGAGCAACGTCAACCGCCCGGAAACTTCCAGCACGCGCTGGATGACGAACATCACGTCCGGCCGGCCGGCGTCGTATTCGTCGAAGCAGAGCGCGATGTTGTGCTGGAGCGCCCACGGCAGCATGCCGTCGCGGAATTCGGTCACCTGGACGCCGTCGCGGATGACGATGGCGTCCTTGCCGACGAGGTCGATGCGCGAGATGTGGCTGTCGAGATTGACGCGGACCAACGGCCAGTTCAGCCGCGAAGCGACCTGCTCGATATGGGTCGACTTGCCGGTGCCGTGATAGCCGGTGACGAGGACGCGCCGGTTGCGGGCGAAGCCGGCGAGGATCGCCAGCGTCGTCTCGCGGTCGAAGAGGTAGTCGGGGTCGTGGTCCGGCACATGCTCGTCCGGCTCGGAATAGGCCGGCACCTCCATGTCGGTGTCGATACCGAAGACCTGGCGGACCGAGATCTTCATGTCGGGCAGGGGGGATGCCGTCTGGGCTGCTTCGCTCATGTCAATTCGTCGTCTTCAGCGACGCCAGTTTGGGGGTTTCGAGGGAATTCCGCGGCCGGCGCGGCGCACTTCAGGCCGTCTTAGCAGAAACCGGCCGCCTTCAGATAGTGGTACGCTTGGATGATCTGTCGCAGCCTGTCTTCCGACGACCGGTCGCCGCCGTTGGCGTCGGGGTGGTGCTGTTTGACCAGGGTCTTGTAACGCGCCTTGATTTCGACACCGCCCTCGTCGCCCTCGAGGTCGAGGACGGCGAAGGAACGCCGTTCGAGGTTCTTGAGCGGCCGGCGAACCGGTTCGGCGTTCGGCGTGTGGCGCCCGCCGCCGCCGAAAATCCCGAAGGGATCGGCGAAAGCGGCGGCCCAAGCGGCGTTCGGATGCGTCCTGCCAGGGTCGAATTCCTCGCGGTTGACGCCCATCGTCCATGTCGGCCGGTGGCCGGTCGCGGCCGAGCGTTGCCAGGCGACGATGTCGTCGTCGGCCATGCCGGAGAAGTAGTTGTACGACTTGTTGTACTCGCGCACATGGTCGAGGCAGAGATTGTAATACTGGCCCTCGCGGCCGCGGCCCTTGGGGGCGCGATAGCCGCCAAGGTGGCCGCAGCCTTGCCACTCGCACGGCGCCGTGTCGGCCGCAGGCGCCGCGGTGTCCTCCCGGCGGATGCGAATGCGGTCGAAATATTTGGAGTTCAGGTCCATCGCAGGATTATGATCGGGCCGGGCGAAACGGACAAGGCGTACAGTGCAAAGAGGCGCGCCTCGAGAGATTCGATGACGGTCAGGGACAAGATCAGGGCGAGGTTAACCG
>DASWGT010000030.1:0-1715 GCA_036393575.1 Rhodospirillales bacterium
CCGGCGGGGATTTCGGGCGGCCTCGACCAGCCCGGCCTCGGTATGGCCGAGAACCTCCGCCGTATCGCCTCGGTGCCGCTTTACTTCGCACCGGGCACTGCCTGGCGTTACGGCGTCAACATCGATGTGCTCGGCGCCGTCATCGAGCAGGCGACCGGCGCCCGGCTCGGCGACGCGGTCGCCACTTACGTCACCGGCCCGCTTGGCATGCACGATACCGGCTTCACCGTCGCCGACCGGTCGCGGCTGGCGACCCCCTATGCCGAGGGCGTCCCGCCGAACGCGATCGGCGACGCTTATGAAGTGAAGGGGGAGTTGGGACGTGGAACGTATTTCGTTCCCGACCGCATCTTCGACACGGCCTCGTTTCACTCGGGCGGGGCCGGCATGGTGGGCACTGCGCCCGACTTCATGCGCTTCCTCGAGGCAATCCGCACTGGCGGCGCGCCGATCCTGAAGACCGAAACGGTGGAGCTTGCTGCTCAAAATCACATCGGCGACCTGCCGCGCGAGGAGAAGGACGCCGGCTGGCGCTTCGGCCTGATCTCGGCCGTGCTCGCCGACCCGGCCGCTGCGCAAACGCCGCAGTCGCCGGGGACGCTGCAATGGGGCGGGATCTACGGCCACTCGTGGTTCGTCGACCGCGCGCAGAACCTGTCGGTCGCCGCCTTCACCAATACGGCCGTCGAAGGCTGCCTCGGCACGTTTCCGAAGGAGATCGTTCGGGCGGTCTACGGCTGAGGCGCCGGTTGACAGTCTAGCGGGGAATGCCGACATTCTGGCCATGAACGTTTTCGTGGCGGTCCGCCCGGAACCCGCGCCAGAGGCTCGGGAATACGCGGTCAATGTTTATCAGGCCGCCGAGGGCGATTTGTGGATCGCTGAGTCGGACGAGCTGCCTGTCGCCACCGAGGCGCCGACGGTTGAGGCGCTTATTGCGCGAGTCTGGGCGATCGCGCCCGAGATTGCCGATCTCAACGGCCACAAGGGCGAGCTGAACCTTCGCTTCGTTGTGCACACTCGCGCCGCCTGATGGCTGGCGCCATCTATCGACAACTCATTCGAATCTTGCGCGAGGGTGCCGCTTCGTCAGGCACGGCAAGGGAAGTCATGAGATCTGGTACAGCCCGATCTCACGCCAGCACTTCGTCGTGCCCTTCGATGTGCAGAAGCGTCCAACCGCCAACGCGGCGCTGACGCAGGCCGGCTTGCCCAAAGCCTTCTGATCAAATGCCACAGCAACAAAAAAGGCGGCCGGAGCCGCCTTCATATCTCTTGGGCTGACGAACGCCTACGCCGTCGCTTCCACCGCGACGCCGCCCTCTGCGGCAACGCGCTCCGCATGCCGGGCGCGATCGGCCTTGCCCTTCGCCTCCGTGTCCCGGTCGACGAACTCGATCACCGCCACCGGCGAGGAGTCCCCGTAGCGGAAGCCGGCCTTGAGCACGCGCGTGTAGCCGCCGGCGCGGGCCTTGTAGCGCGGGCCGAGGGTTTCGAAGAGTTTCTTGACCGAACCGAGATCGCGGATCTCGGAAATCGCCAGACGACGGGCATGCAGGTCGCCGCGCTTGGCGAGCGTCACCAGCTTCTCGACGATCGGCCGGAGATCCTTCGCCTTCGGCAGCGTCGTCACGATCTGCTCGTGCTGGATCAGCGACGCCGCCAGATTGGCGAACATCGCCTTGCGGTGGCTTACCGACCGGCTGAAGCGGCGG
>DASWGT010000031.1:0-19882 GCA_036393575.1 Rhodospirillales bacterium
GCGGTCGGCGCGCCGCACCGGCTGCGCGCCGGCGATGTAGCGGGTCTTGGTCGAGGTGCGCCGGCCGATTTCGACGATCGGGTGATCGGGAACGCCCTGGTCCTTGATCTGGGTGGCGACGGTCCTGCCGCCGTCGTCGTCGCCGACGACGGTGACGAACCGCGCCTCGGCGCCGAGCGCCACCAGGTTGCGAACCACGTTGCCGGCGCCGCCGAGCATGGTCGTCTCGCGCTCGACCCGCAACACCGGGATCGGCGCCTCGGGCGAGATGCGCTCGACGCTGCCGTAATGGAAATGGTCCAGCATCACGTCGCCGACGGTGAGCACCCGCGCCTTCCTAAGGCGGCTCACCATCGGCACCAGTCTCGCTTTCTCGGCGGTCATCGATGCGCCCCCTAGACCAGTCCCAGTTCCTGCTCCAGCGCCCCGCAAAGCATCTGGCCGAGCGTGATGTGCATCTCCTGGATGCGCGCCGTGGTGTCCGACGGCACCACCAAGAGCGGGTCGGCGAGCCCTTTCATCCGCCCGCCGCCCTTGCCGCCGAAGCCGGCGGCGACGAGCCCCATCGCCTTCGCCTTTGCGAGGCCGCGGATGACGTTCTCGCTGAGACCTGAGGTCGAGATGCCGATGGCGACGTCGCCCTTCTTGCCCAGCGCCTCGATCTGGCGCGCGAACAGCTCGTCGAAATTCCAATCATTCGAGATCGCGGTCAGTGCCGAGGTGTCGGTGGTGAGCGCGATGGCGGCGATTGGATCACGGTCCTTGATGTAGCGCACAGTCATCTCGGTGGCGATGTGCTGGCAGTCGGCGGCGCTGCCGCCATTGCCGAACAGGAGAATCTTCCCGCCGGCGCCGACCGCCTTGGCGCACGCCCTGACCAAGCGCTTGAACGGCTCCGCGAGCGCCTGGCCGGTCGCGTCGGCGACGTGCCGGTGCTCGTCGAACTCGCGGGCGTAGTAGGCGTCGAGGTCCATTCGCAGCCCTTCCCAAGGGGATATCAGGGGCATATTTAGCGCGTTTCCGGGCGCCAGTGCAAAGAAACCGGGGGTGCTCCGGATGGCCCGGCGGGCGGCCCAGTGGACGGGCTAGAGCGTCCCCTTGAAATACGCGATGGTCTTCTTCAGCCCGTCCTCAAGCTTGACCGTCGGCAGCCACTTCAGCTTCTTCCTGGCCAATGCAATGTCCGGGCAGCGCTGCATCGGGTCATCGGCCGGTAGCGGCTTCTTGACCAGCTTCGATTTCGATTTCGTCAACTTGACGATGATCTCGGCAAGTTCCTTGATGGATGATTCGCGCGGATTGCCCAGGTTTACCGGCCCGGTGAACGTGCTTGGCGCCGCCATCAGCCGCACCAGCCCGTCGACCATGTCGGAGACATAGCAGAACGAGCGCGTCTGGCTGCCGTCGCCGTAAAGGGTAATCGGCTTTCCTTTCAGCGCCTGGACGATGAAATTGGAGACGACGCGCCCGTCGTCCGGGTGCATGCGCGGCCCATAGGTGTTGAAGATGCGGGCGACGCGGATATTGGTACCGTGCTGGCGGTGGTAGTCGAAGAACAGCGTCTCGGCGCAGCGCTTGCCCTCGTCGTAGCAGCCGCGCGGGCCGATGGCATTGACGTTGCCGCGGTAGTCCTCGGTCTGCGGATGCACTTCCGGGTCGCCATAGACCTCGCTGGTCGAGGCCTGCAGGATCTTGGCCTTGGTCCTTTTCGCCAGTCCAAGCATGTTGATGGCGCCGTGCACCGAGGTCTTGGTCGTCTGCACCGGGTCGTGCTGGTAATGAACGGGGCTGGCCGGGCAAGCCAGGTTGTAGATCTCGTCGACCTCGACGTAGAGCGGGAACGTTACGTCGTGGCGCATCAGTTCAAAGTGCGGGTGATCGAGAAGGCCCAGGATGTTGTCGCGGCTGCCGGTGAAGAAGTTGTCGACGCACAGCACGTGGTGGCCGTCGGCGACTAGCCGTTCGCACAGGTGCGAACCCAAAAACCCGGCGCCGCCGGTGACCAGCACCTTTTTCCTTCCGGCCATGCCCTTGCTCCCCAAGGAAAAACCGGCCCGAACCTAGCACCGGAAAGGCACCGCCGCCAGCCGGAAACGGACCGCTCTAAGTGGCGAGAAACCGCCGCCCGGCGCCTTCCACCACCAGCGCTGTCAGCCGGCCGGAATGGAATGCCCCGGTGTCGATGCCGATGCGATTCGGGCGCACCTCGGGCTCCGGCGCGATGGTGTGGCCGTGGACGATCACGACGCCGTGGTCGGCGACGGAATCGAGGAAGGCCTCGCGAATCCACATCAGGTCGAACGCGCGCTGCTCGTCTAGCGGCACGCCCGGGCGGATGCCGGCGTGCACGAACAGGTAGTCGCCCTCTTGGTGCCGGAGCTCGAGCCTCTGGAAGAACCTGAGGTGGCTCTCCGGCATGAAGCCGGCGAACCTTTGCCGCGCCGCCGCCAGCCCGTCGGCGCCGTACGCCATGTCGGACCACTCGACGCCGTAGCTTTCCAGCGTGGTGCGGGCGCCGTTCATCATCCACACCTCGCCGTGCGAGCCTGTCTCCAGGAACCTGAGCAGAAAATCTTCGTGGTTGCCCTTGAGGTGATGACGCTCGAAACCGGGCAGGGGATCCTCAATCAGCATATCGACGACGCCGAAGGAGTCCGGCCCGCGATCGACGTAGTCGCCGACGTAGACGACGACCTTGCGGTGGGCCTCGGAGTCGGCGGCGTCGTCGAGGATTTTCCGGTGCAGGCTTCTCAGCAGGTCGGCGCGGCCGTGGATGTCGCCGACGGCGTAGACGCGCGTGCCGTCCGGCGCCCGGGCGGCAACGTTTTCCGGGCGCGATCCGGTGGCGCCGGGTCTCTGGTGTCTGGAAGCCATCTCTGGCAATATGATGGCCGACGGGCGGGAAGCCGGCAAGGCACCGCGCCAAAGCCCGGGGCGAGACCGGAGCAGGTAATCGGTTGTTAAGGGGTTCGAACCTACGATCCGGCGGCCGCCCACCGCCCCCATGCGGCGCCGCGGCGAAATCCCTGAAATGCGGGCTGAGACGACAGGATAGATGATGGCCGAAGCTGGTTACGCCACCGGCGCCTACCGCGAACCAGAAACCAGCGAAGAGGCCCTGCTGCTGGCCCGGCTGAAGCGGGTCGAGACCAACTCGGCGGGCGTCTACGCCGTGCACGTGCATCTGTCGAAGCTCCGGCCCAACAACCGCCAGCCGCATTTCCTGTCCATCGCCCAGCGTTCGTTCGACGGTTTGGTCGAGAGCTACGAAGCAGCCGTCTTTCCGCTGTCCAACGCCGACATCGTAGTGATCTGCCGCAACGTGCCGGTGGATGACACCGACGCCGCCGTCGGCAAGATCCGCGCGCTGTTCAGTGAGGACCCGCTGGTGATCGGCGACAAGGGCGGCCTCGAGGACGATCTCTCCACTTGGTACGACCTTAGCCAGCCCGAGGACTTCTCGTCCTTCGCCTCGGTCGCCAACCAGCTGGCGATCGAGAGCCAGCGGCAGCGCCAGCAGCAGACCACCGAAACCAAGGCCAAGGTCGAGGACAAGGGCCAGCCGCTCACCGCCCAGAACCTTCCCGACATCAACCAGAAGCTCCAGGGCACCCGCGTTGCCGACCTGATGCGCGAGCAGACGTGCCTCGAGATGGGGCCCGAGGGCCCCGGCAACATCGTGTTCCGCGAGCACTTCATCTCGGTCGCGGATTTGAAAAAGCGTATCGCCCCCGACGTCAACCTGTTCGCCAGTCCGTGGCTGTTCCAGTACCTGACCGAGACGTTGGACAAGCGGGTACTTGCAGTGCTCGCCAACCGCGGCGTCGAGAAGGCGACCAGCCCGCTCAGCCTGAACCTCAACGTCAACACCATCCTGTCGCGCGATTTCCAGAACTTCCACAAGGTCGTCGACAAGAACGCCAAGAAGGTGGTGATCGAGATGCAGGTGCTCGACGTCTTCGCCGACATGAACACCTTCGTGTACGCCCGCGACCTGCTGCAGGAACGCGGCTACCGGGTGCTGCTCGACGGCCTCAATCCGCTGGCGCTGCAGTTCATCGAGCCGGGCAGGTTGAAGACCGACTTCGTGAAAATCGCCTGGGGGCCGGAGTTCGAGGGCGACACCGATTCCGGCAAGATGGCGCAGATGCGCGAGGTCGTCACCGCCACCGGCAGGGACAGCGTTATTCTGGCGCGCGTCGATACAGAGCTGGCGGTGAAATGGGGCATCTCCCTCGGCGTCAAGCGGTTCCAGGGCTACTACGTCGACGATTTGATGAAGAAGATTGTTGACGTGCAGATCCAGAAGGCGAAGGCGCAAGCCGCGGCGCGTGCCGCCCAGCCGGCACCGCCGCCGCCACGTCCCGCAGCCGCACCCGGTGCCGCGCCGACACAGCCGCGGCCGGCGGCGCCCGGCCAGGCGCCGCCGCGTCCGGCCCAGTCGGGTCAAGTGCCGCAACGGCCCGCAGCGCCGGCGCGCCCCGCCCAACCCGGCCAAGTTCCGCCGCGCCCGGCGCAGCCGGGCCAAGTTCCGCCGCGCCCGGCGCAGCTTGGCCAAATGCCGCAACGCCCGGCGGCCCCGGCCGCGGCGCGACCCGCTCAACCCGGACAGGCGCCCGCGCGCCCCGCGCAAGCCGCGCAGCCGCAACCGCGTCCGGCCCAGCCGGCGGCCACCCCGCCGCGCCCGGCGGCGCCGGCCGCGCCGCGCCCCGTTGCCCCCGGCCCGGGCGCGCCGAAGCGATGATTGACCGGATCGCGAGAGTCTGACGATGGCGACACCGCCGACCGAAGCCTCGAATCAGCAACTGCCGAGCCAAGAAAACCTGCTGCTCGACTACATCCGCCGTCTCGACAAGCACAAGCAGGGACGGAAGGTGGTGCATCTGCATCTTTCCGAGTTGCGCCCCTTCAATCGCCGCGAGCAGCACCTGCGCACCGCCGCTAGCAACTTCGAGCCATTCGTCAAGTCGATGGACGGCCAGTTGTTCACGCTGAAAAACGCGGACCTCATCTTCATCTACAAGGACACCATCCACCCGCAGATCGAGACCAGCGTCCAGCAGATCCGCTACCTCTTCAGCGACGACCCGCTGATCGTCGAGGAGGACAAGAGCGACAAGAAGTTCTCCGTCTGGTACGACGCCGAGCGCGACTTCGATGCCATCCTGCAGTCGGTGCAGGGCATGGCGCAGGCCGAGCAGAAACGCCAGACCGAGGTGCGCAGCCGCATGGATGCGCGCGCCGCCCTGAAGGCGAAGCAGGAACAGGGCGAGCCGATGACGCCTAAGGTGCTGGCCCGCATCGAGAGCGCGCTCAGCCGCGCCGATCTCTCGAATTTGGTGCGCCGGCAGTTCATCTGTCGCGTCGACGACCAGATGATCCCCGAGCAGGTGTTCTCGGAGCTGTTCATCTCGATCAAGGATCTGCGTGAGACCATGCTGCCGGACATCAACCTCACCGCCAACCGTTGGCTATTCCAGCACCTGACGACGACGCTGGATCGGCGCATGTTGTCGATGCTGACCAAGACCGACAGCATCTCGATCTCCGGCGACATCAGCTTCAACATCAACGTCGGCACCGTGCTGTCGAAGGAGTTCCAGTCGTTTGACGACAACATCGCCGCCGGCCGCCGTGGCGCCATGATCATCGAATTGCAGAAGGAGGACATTTTCTGCGATCTCGCGTCCTACGTGTTCGCCCGCGAGTTCGTCCAGGAGAAAGGCTACAAGGTCTGCCTCGATGGGCTCACGGTGCAGACCGTCGACATCATCGACCGAGAAAAGCTCGGCGCGGATATCGCGAAGCTGATCTGGCACTCGGACCTGGTCGACCGCGGCGAGGAGTTGCACGCCAAGATCCGCAACCTGGTCAAGCGCGGCGGCACGGACCGGCTGGTGCTGTGCCGTTGCGACAACCGGGAATCGATCGATTTTGGCAAGTCCGTCGGCATCACGCTGTTCCAGGGCCGTTACATCGAGAACCTGATCGCCGAGGACGGCCGCCGCCGCGAGCTGTTGCGCCTGAAGCGCCGCATCGAGCGCGGCTGACCGTTCCTTCCGGCGCCGTCCCGACGCAAGGGCTTGCGCCGCCGCCCGGAATTCTCACAATCCCCTTGATGACCCGTTCCGACGCCCCGCAAGTCGTTGAGGTCGAGAACCTGACCCGGCGCTTCGACGACATCGTCGCCGTCGACGGCATCTCGTTCACCGTCGCCGACGGCTCGACGGCGGCGCTGCTCGGCGGCAACGGCGCCGGCAAGACGACCACGCTCTCGATCCTATTGGGCCTGCTACTACCGACCAGCGGGACCGTCCGGGTTTTCGGCGAGGACATCACCCGCCACCGCCACCGGGTGCTGCCGAGGATGAACTTCTCCTCGCCCTACGTCGATCTGCCGAAGCGATTGAGCGTGCGCGAGAACCTGACCATCTTCGGCCACCTCTACGGCCTCGACCGCGTTTCCGACCGCATCCGGGTGCTGGCCGCCGACCTCGACATCGGCGCCTTCCTCGACCGGCCGCATGGCAGCCTGTCGTCGGGGCAGATCACCCGGGTGGCGCTGGCGAAGGCGCTCCTCAACGAGCCGCGCTTGCTGATCCTCGACGAGCCGACGGTGTCCCTCGACCCCGACACCGGCGACTGGGTCAGGAGTTACCTCGAGAATTACCGCGACTGCACCCGGGCGACGATTCTGCTCGCCTCCCACAACATGGCCGAGGTGGAAAGGCTCTGCGACCGGGTAATGATGATGCGCGAAGGCGTGATCGTTGATTCCGGCGCACCCGGCGAGTTGATCCGCCGCTACGGCCGGAAGAACCTGGAAGAAGTGTTCCTCGACATCGCCCGGCGCCGCGCCCGCGACGACGACAAGGGAGCCGGCGCCGAAACCGCCGTGCCCGCCGCATGACCCGGGCTTCCGCCAGTACCGTGCCGGCCACCTCGGCGGCGATGCACGCGCCGGCGGCGGTATTCTCGTGGCGCCGCGTCGGGGCGATGATCCTGCGCCATCTCTACGTGCTGCGCCGCTCCTGGCCGCGCATCCTGGAGCTTGCCTACTGGCCGACCGTGCAGCTCGTGCTCTGGGGCTTCATCACCACGTTCTTCCTCCAGCATTCCTCCTGGGTAGCGCAGGCGGCGGGCGTGCTGGTCAGCGCGGTGCTGCTGTGGGACGTGCTGTTCCGCTCCAATTTGGGCGTCGCACTCAGCTTCATCGAGGAGATGTGGTCGCGGAATCTGGGCCACCTGTTCGCGAGCCCCCTCCGGCCTTACGAGCTGGTGGCCTCGATCACCATCATGGGGCTGTTGCGCACCGTCATCAGCGTCGCGCCGGCGGCGCTGCTGGCGTGGCCATTCTTCGACGTCTGGGTGTTCGGGCTCGGGCCGCCGCTGTTCGCGTTCTTCGCCAACCTGCTGGTGATGGGCTGGTGCATCGGGTTGGTGTCTTCGGCGGTGGTGCTGCGGTTCGGGGTGGCGGCCGAGAACTTCGCCTGGCTCGGCATTTTCCTCTTGGCGCCGGTGAGCGCGGTCTACTACCCGGTCGCGACGCTGCCCGGGTGGCTGCAAGGCGTCGCCTGGTCGTTGCCGTCGGCCTACGTGTTCGAGGGCATGCGCGCCGTTCTCTACGAAGGCGCCTTCCGCGCCGACCTGATGTGGCGCGCCATCGGCCTCAACGTTGTCTATCTGTCGCTCGCCGCCGGGTTCTTCCTGTGGATCTGCCGGGTCGCAAGGCTCAAGGGCCTGCTGCTGCGTCAAGGCGAATGACGAGGGGAATGACGCCCGTCAGCCGTCCTTGCCGCTGACGCCGGCGCCCTGGAAGGTCGCCATGCCGGCGTGGCAGGCGGCGGCGCCCTTCAGCACCTGCAAGGCGAGCACCGCGCCGGTCGCCTCGCCGAGCCGCATGCCGAGATCCAGCAGCGGCGCCTTGCCGAGGTGCTCCAGCAATCGCCGGTGGCCCGGCTCTGCCGACAAGTGCCCGACCTGGCAGTGGTCGAGGGCGCCCGGCTTAGCCGCCTCCAGCACCGCCGCCGCGGCGGTCGCCGTGTAGCCGTCGAGCACCACCGGCACGCGGCGGAAACGCGCTGCCAGCACCGCGCCCGCGATCGCCGCCAGCTCGCGCCCGCCGAGCCGGCGCAGCGCCTCGAATGGCGAGGCGATTTCGGCGCGATGTTTGGCGACCGCCTCGGCGACCATCGCGGTCTTCTGCTTCAGCCGCTCGCCGGCGACGCCGGTGCCGGCGCCGGTCCAGTCGGCCGCCGCGCCGCCGTAGAGTCCCATCGCCAGCGCCGCCGCCGCGGTGGTGTTGCCGATGCCCATCTCGCCGAGCGCCAGCGCGTCGGTGCCGTCGGTGACGACGCCCATGCCGAAGACGATGGCGTCGACGCATTCGGCCTCGGTCATCGCCGGCGCTTTGGTGAAATCCTGCGTCGGACGGTCGAGCTTCAGTGCGTCGGCGGCGAAGGCGACGCCGAACGCCCGGCAAAGCTGGTTGATGGCGGCGCCGCCGGCCTCGAAGTTCCTGACCATTTCGGCGGTCACCGACGCCGGATAGGCGGAAACGCCGCGGACGGCGACGCCGTGATTGGCGGCGAACACGTGGGCCTTCAAGACGCCGATCGTCGGCGGATGACGGCCCTGCCAGCGGGCCAGCCAAAGGGCAAGCTCCTCGAGCCGGCCCAAGGCGCCTGCCGGCTTGGTCAGTTGCGGCTCGCGTTTGGCCGCCGCTTCGCCCGCCGCCTCGTCGGGGCCGGGAAGCGCCGCCACGGCGCGGCCGAGGTCGGCGAAGCTGGTGATGGTCGGCGGCGTCATCGGCTTATGGCTCCCTGTTAGGCCTGATGGGGCGTTCCGGATTTTCCTTTGCTTCACCCCCAAGCTATAGCCGAAAATGCCGGTTCCTGCTTGAGCCGAAAGGAGTTGCCCTGCCGATGCCGTCGGGACCGGAATTCCAGGAGTTCGCCAAGCGCCAGCTGTCGGGCTGGTGGCACGACATGGCTGTCGCCGGCGGCTTCTTGACGCGGCTGCCGTTCCCGGTCCCGGCTGGCGCCGGCAGGAAGGGTGCGCTCGCCCGCGCTGCCCGCGCCTTCCCGCTGGTCGGCCTGGTCGTCGGCGCGGCGGGCGCGGTGGCGATGCTGGCGGCGGCCGGCCTCGGGCTGTCGCCGCTCGCTTCGGCGTTCTTAGGTCTCGCCCTGATGGCGCTGATCACCGGCGCGCTGCACGAGGACGGCCTCGCCGACGTCGCCGACGGCTTCGGCGGCGGCGCGACCCCGGCCGCCAAGATCAAGATCATGCGCGATTCCCGCACCGGCGTTTACGGCATGCTGGCGGTCGTGTTCTCGGTCGGCTTGCGCGCCGGCGTGCTCGGCGGCTTCAACAACCCCGAGATCGCCGCCGCGGCGCTGGTCGCCGCCGCCTGTCTGTCGCGCGGGCTGTTGCCGGTCGCCATGCATTTCCTCGACCCGGCCAGCAAGTCCGGGCTGGCGCACAAGGCCGGCCGGCCCGACCAGGAGGCCTGGGTGACGGCGCTCGTCCTCGGCGGATTGTTCGCGTTTCTGTTCCTCGGGCCCTTGGGTGGCCTGGTCGCCATCGTGTTCGGCATGATCGGCGCCGCCATGGTCGCCTGGCTCGCCTTTTCCCAGATCGGCGGCGTCACCGGCGACGTGCTCGGCGCCCAGCAGCAGGTGGCGGAGGTCGCGATCCTGATCGCGGCGGCGGCGATCGCGTCATGAGCCGGGTGACGCGCTGGTGGTGGGTGCGGCATGCGCCGGTGGTCGGCGTCGACGGCATCATCTACGGCGCCGACGACGTCGCCTGCGACGTCTCCGACGCCGCCAGCTTCCGGGCGTTGGCCGAGACGCTGCCGGGCGAGGCGGTGTGGGTGACTTCTCACCTGACGCGCGCCGTCAAGACGGCGAAAGCCATCGCCGCGGCCGGCCTCGCGTTCCCCGAGCCGGTGGTGGAGCGGGACCTCGCCGAGCAGAGCTTCGGCGAATGGCAGGGCCTGAGCTGGGACCAGATGCGCGAGCTCGACCCAACGTCACACGACGCCTTCTGGCAGGATCCGACCCGCGCCCGGCCGCCCGGCGGCGAGAGCTTCGCCGATCAGATCCGGCGCACCGCCCGGGTGATCGAGCGCATGACCGCCGAGCACGAAGGCCATGACATCGTCGCCGTCGCCCACGGTGGCACCGTCCGCGCCGCCGTGGCGCACGCGCTCGGACTTGCCCCGGAGCAGGGCATGGCGATCACCGTCGGCACGCTGTCGGTGAGTGTGCTCGAGCACGTCAAGGGCGGGCTGTTGCGCGGTCGCGGCGCCGCGTGGCGGGTGGTCGGCATCAACCGCCGCGTCGGCTAGGGCGCGTTCCGTCAATCCTTCCTGGGACTCCCCGTCGCCGTCGTGCTATGGTCGGCCGGCCGGGAAAGGGAAGCCGGTTGAAGGCCGGCGCTGCCCCCGCAACTGTACGAGGCTGAAGGCCGCGACACACATGCCACTGGCGTGATCCACGCGCTGGGAAGGCGTCGCGGGCCAAAGAAGGCCTCGAGCCAGGAAACCTGCCCGGCGTTACGGCGACAACCATCCTCGGGTGGAGGAAACCGGCCTTGACGTCATCCGCTCTCGTTTTGCTGCCGCGCCTGACCCTGGTCCTGGGCGGCGCCCGCTCCGGCAAGAGCCGCTACGGCGAAGGCCTGATCGAGGCCAGCCTGAAGTCAGGCGACCGCGCCGTCTATCTGGCGACCGCGGAGGCCGGCGACACCGAGATGACGGCCCGCATCGCCGAGCACAAGCAGCGTCGCGGCCGCGCCTGGCTGACGCTGGAGGAGCCCCTCGACCTCGCCGGCGCGCTCACCCGCCATGCCAAGCCCGAGAGCCCGGTGCTGGTGGACTGCCTGACGCTGTGGTTATCGAACGTGATGGCGGCCGGCCGCGACGCCGGCGCCGAGATCGCCGGTCTCGTCCAGGCGCTGGGCCGTGCCGCCGGCCCGGTGGTGCTGGTCTCCAACGAGGTCGGCCAGGGGGTTGTCCCCGACAACGCGCTAGCCCGCTTTTTCGCGGACAACGCCGGGCGCATGAACCAGGAAGTCGCCGCCGCCGCCGGCCGCGTGGTGCTGATGAGCGCCGGCCTGCCGCTTACATTGAAAGACCAGGACGCATGAAAATTCCCACCACCGTGATCACCGGCTTCCTCGGCGCCGGCAAGACGACGCTCATCCGCCACCTGCTCAAGAACGCCGACGGCGCGCGGCTGGCGCTGATCATCAACGAGTTCGGCGATCTCGGCATCGACCGCGAGATGATCATCGGCTGCGGCATCGAGGGCTGCAACGAGGACCATATCGTCGAGCTCGCCAACGGCTGCCTCTGCTGCAAGGTCGCCGACGACTTCCTGCCGACCATAGAATACCTGCTGGACAGGCCCGAGCGGCCCGACCACATCGTCATCGAGGCCTCGGGGCTGGCGCTTCCCAAACCGCTGGTCAAGGCCTTCAACTGGCCGGAGGTGCGCTCGCGCATCACCGTCGACGGCGTCATCGCGGTGATCGATGCCCCGGCGGTCGCCGAGGGAAGGTTCGCCGACGATCCGGACGCGGTACAGCGGGAACGCGCGGTCGACCCGGCCCCCGGCCACGACCAGCCGCTCGCGGAGGTATTCGAAGACCAGCTGCTTTGCGCAGACTTGGTGCTGCTCAACAAGGCCGATCTTATTGATGGCGCGACCCTCAAGCGCGTCAAAGGTGACCTCGGCGCCAGGCTCAAGCCCGCGGTTAAAGTGGTGACATCGGTGCAGGGCGCACTCGATCCCCGCGTCGCGCTGGGACTTGGCGCCGCCGCCGAGGACGTCATCGACGCGCGGCCATCGCACCACGACGGCGAGGTCGACCACGACCACGACGACTTCGAGAGCTTCGTCGTCTCATTTGGCGCCGTCGCCGATCCGAACGTTCTGGACGAACGGATCGCCGCCGTCGCCCGCGACCATGACGTGCTGCGCATCAAGGGCTTCGTCGCCGTCGACGGCAAGGCGATGCGCCACGTGGTGCAAGCGGTCGGCCCGCGCATTGAGCGCTACTACGACCGCGTCTGGGGCAAGGACGAGGCGCGCCGCTCGCAGTTGGTCGTCATCGGCGAGAGCGGCCTGGAGCGCGCCGTCATCGAGCGGCGGCTGAAAGGCTGAGGACGGGATGCACCTGCTTGCCGCCCAACCCGGGGGAATCGCCGACGGCAGCGAGGCTATCGACCTCGGCCAGAGCCCCGGCGACATCGTGGTGCTGAGCGCCGCCGACACCGAGCTCGCCTTGCTCGCCGGGGCGCGGGCGCGCATCGGGGACGAAGATTTCCCAAGCCTTCGCCTCGCCAGCCTGCTCAACCTCGGCCACAACATGTCCGTCGACCTCTACGCCGAGAAGGTGATCGCCCATGCCCGCTTGGTGGTGGTGCGGCTATTGGGCGGGCGCGGCTACTGGCCCTACGGCGCCGATGAAATGGTCCGCGTCTGCCGCAAGAAGGGAATAAAATTGGCGTTCCTGCCCGGCGATGATCAGCCGGACGCCGAGCTGGCGCGGCTTTCGACCGTCGGCGCCGAGGCCCGTCACCGCCTGTGGCAGTACCTGATGCACGGCGGCGCCGACAACGCCGGCGAGTTCCTGCGCTACGCCGCGAGTCTGATCGGCCGCGACGGCGACTGGCGGGAGCCGCGGCCTTTGGTGCGCGCCGGGCTCTACTGGCCGGGCGCCGCCGACGTCGACATCGCAACGGTGCGCGCCGCTTGGCAAGAAGGTTGCCCGGTGGCGGCGCTGGTGTTCTATCGGGCGTTGGTGCAGGCCGGCAACACGGACGTCGTCGACGCCCTGATCGAAGGCCTTCGCAACGCCGGGCTGAACGCGCTGCCGGTGTTCGTTTCGAGCCTCAAGGACCCAGTCGCCAAGGCGACGCTGGAGACACTGCTCGGTGACGCGCCGCCGGACGTGGTGCTCAACGCCACCGGCTTCGCGACCTCCGTGCCGGGCGCCGCGCGCGCGCCGACGCCGTTCGAGGCCGCAGGCAACGACGGCGCCCCGCCGCCGGTGGTGCTGCAGGTGGTGTTTGCGGGCTCCACCGAGCGTTCATGGCGTGACGGCACCCGGGGGCTCGGCGCCCGCGACATCGCCATGAACGTGGCCTTGCCCGAGGTCGACGGCCGCGTCATTGGTCGCGCCGTGTCGTTCAAAGACCATGCCCGCCGCGATGCGCTCACCGAGACCGACGTGGTACGTTATCGCCCGGTGGCCGACCGAGTGGCGTTTGTGGCCGATCTCGCCGCCCGCTGGGTGCGGCTCCGGTTGAAGGCGCCCGAAGACCGCCGCCTCGCCATCGTGCTCGCCAACTATCCCAACCGCGACGGCCGGCTCGCCAACGGGGTCGGCCTCGACACCCCGGCGGGCGCGGTCAACGTCCTGAGGGCGCTGAAGGAATCCGGCTACCGGGTGGACGGCATCCCGGCCGATGGGGCGGCCCTGGTGGCGCGTCTCCTGGAAGGCCCGACCAACGACTTGCGCGCGCTTCCCGACCGCCGCGTCGAGGAAACGCTCGCCATGGCCGACTACCAACTGTTCCTGCGCGGTCTGCCGGAGGAAACGCAGAACGCGGTGCTCGCGCGCTGGGGCGCGCCGGAGGAGGACCCGTACTACCGTCCCGGCGCCCTCGACTGCGGGCGGTTCGCCATCCCGGCGTTCACTCTCGGCAACATCGCCGTCTGCCTGCAGCCGGCGCGCGGCTACAACGTCGACCCGAAATCCAGCTACCACGACCCGACGCTGCCGCCGCCGCACCACTACCTCGCCTTCTACGCCTGGCTGCGCGACAATTTCCGCGCCGACGCCGTCGTCCACTTCGGCAAGCACGGCAATCTGGAGTGGCTGCCGGGCAAGGCGCTCGCGCTCTCGGCCGAATGCTTCCCGGAGGCGGCGCTGGGTCCGATGCCCAACCTCTATCCGTTCATCGTCAACGACCCGGGCGAGGGCACCCAGGCGAAGCGCCGCGCCCAGGCCGTCATTGTCGATCACCTGACGCCGCCCTTGACCCGCGCCGAAAGCTACGGGCCGCTGCGCGACCTCGAACAACTGGTCGACGAGTACTACGAGGCTTCCGGCGTCGATCCGCGTCGGCTGAAGGTGCTCGCCCGCGACATCCTCGAACTCTGCCGCCGCATCGGCCTCGATCAGGATTGCGGCATCGAGAGGGACGAAAGTGAGGCGCGGGCGCTCACCAAGCTCGACAATTATCTGTGCGAGCTGAAGGAGATGCAGATCCGCGACGGCCTGCACGTGTTCGGCGAGGCGCCGAACGGCCGGCTGCTCGCCGATCTGCTGGTGGCGCTGGCCCGCGTGCCGAGAAATTCCGGCGATCCCGGCGGCGAGTCATTGCATCGGGCGCTGGCGAAGGACTTAGGGCTCAATTTCGATCCCCTCGATTGCGACATGGCGGCGCCGTGGAAAGGGCCGAGGCCGAAGGCGCTCGCCCAAATTCTCGACGACGACCAGCCATGGCGCAGCGCCGGCGATACCGTCGAACGCATCGAGGCGCTGGCCCAAAAACTGGTCATGGGCGACAGCGCTCCCGACCCGGCATGGGCCACGACGCGAGCAGTCCTCGGCACCATCGAGAACGCCTTGAAACCCGCCGTCGTCGCCTGCGGCGCAACCGAGATCGCAGGGCTGCTGACCGGGCTTTCCGGCGGCTTCGTCGTGCCGGGGCCGTCGGGCGCGCCGACCCGCGGCCGTCCCGACGTGCTACCGACGGGCCGCAACTTCTACTCCGTCGACACCCGTACCGTGCCAACGCCGGCGGCGTGGACGCTCGGCTGGAAATCGGCGGCGCTGCTGGTCGAGCGCCACCGCCAAGACTACGGCGCCTGGCCGAGGACGATGGCACTCAGCGCCTGGGGCACCGCCAACATGCGCACCGGCGGCGACGACATCGCGCAAGCCTTGGCCCTGATCGGCGCCAGGCCGACCTGGGACGCGGCTTCCCGGCGCGTCGCCGGGTTCGAGGTGCTGCCGGCGTCCGTGTTCGGTCGGCCGCGCGTCGACGTGACACTGCGGGTTTCCGGCTTCTTCCGCGATGCCTTCCCGGCGCTCATCGATCTCTTCGACTCCGCGTCCCGCGCCGTGGCGGCGCTGGACGAGGACGCCGACGTCAACCCGCTCAGCGAACGCGTCCGCACCGAGGCCGCGCGGTTGGTCGAAAGCGGGTTGTCCGCGAAGGAGGCGGCGCGCCGCGCCGGCTTCCGGGTCTTCGGCTCCAAGCCGGGCGCCTACGGCGCCGGCCTGCAGGCGCTGATCGACGAGCAGGGCTGGGAGACCGACACCGACCTCGCCCGCGCCTACGTCGCCTGGGGCGGCTATGCGTATGGATCGGGGGCCGAGGGCGAGGCCCGGCACGGCCTGTTCGAGGCGCGGCTCGCCGAGGTCGAGGCGGTGGTCCACAACCAGGACAACCGCGAGCATGATCTTTTGGACTCCGACGACTACTACCAGTTTGAGGGCGGCCTTGCCGTCGCGGTGCAAACCCTTTCGGGAACCCGCCCGGCGGTCTACCACAACGATCATTCGCGCCCCGAGCGCCCGGTGGTGCGCACGCTGGAGGACGAGATCGCCCGCGTCGTGCGCGCCCGTGTGGTCAATCCCAAGTGGATCAAGGGTGTCATGCGCCACGGCTATAAGGGCGCGTTCGAGATGGCGGCGACGGTGGACTACCTGTACGCCTTCCAGGCCACCGCGCGCTGCGTCGCCGACCACCACTTCGACGCTGTCTACGACGCCTATCTGGCGGACGGTTCCGTGCGCGCCTTTCTGGAGGACGCCAACCCTGCGGCGCTAAAGGAGATGGCGGCGCGGCTGTTGGAGGCCGAGCGCCGCGGCCTGTGGCGGCCGCGCCTCAACAGCGCGCACAAGGCCCTCGCCGCCCTGGCCGGGACCGGCCCAAACGCGCTAAAAAAGAAACCGAGCATGGCCGACGCGGCCGGAGACGATCGATGACCGACGCCCTCGACGAAGAAGCCCTGAATAAGCGTCACGCCGAAAAGATGGCGAAGAAGAAGGCGGCGCGCGACAAGATCCTCGCCACCAAGACCCGCGAGAAGGGGCTGATCATCGTCCACACCGGCAAGGGCAAGGGAAAGTCCACCGCCGCCATGGGCCTCGCCATCCGCGCCATCGGCAACGGCATGCGTGTCGGCATCGTGCAGTTCGTCAAGGGCGTGTGGAAGACCGGCGAGCGCGACGTGCTCGCCCGCTTCCCCGATCTCGTCACCATCAAGGCGATGGGCGAAGGCTTCACCTGGGAGACCCAGGACCGCCAGCGCGACGTCAAGGCCGCCGAGACGGCGTGGGCGGCGGCCAAGGCGATGATCGCGGATAAGTCCTACAAGATGGTGATCCTGGATGAGCTCAACATCGTGCTTCGTTACGACTATCTCGCGGTCGACGACGTAATCGCGACGCTCAAGAAAAAGCCGGAGATGCTGCACGTGGTGGTCACCGGGCGCAACGCCAAGGAGGAATTGATCGAGATCGCCGATCTCGTCACCGACATGACCATGGTCAAGCATCCATTCCGCTCCGGCGTCAAGGCGCAGGCCGGCGTGGAGTTTTGAAGGGCGTGAAATTCTGATGACCCGATTGGCGACGGCGACGAAGGAGGGAAGACCGATGAAAAAATTGGCGTTTTGGATCGTGTTGGCTTTCGGCCTCGCCCCGCTTTCCGCCTGCCAGGAGATGCGCGAGACCCCGGAACAGGCGACCGTGCGACTGCTGGAGTGGTCGGCCGACACGGTCGAGAATTTCGCCCGCCTGCCGCAGCTCAAGGAATTCGCCGGTTATATCCCGTCGGCACGCGGGCTCCTGATCGTGCCGTCGTCGGTGAAGGCCGGCTTCCTGGTCGGAGCCGAAGGCGGCTCGGGCGTGTTGATCGCGAGGACCGCCGACGGGAGCTGGGGATACCCGGCCTTCTACACCCTCGGCGCCGCCAGCTTCGGCCTGCAGGTCGGCGTCCAGGACACCGAGACCGTGCTGGTGATCCGCAACGACGGCGCGCTACGCTCGATCCTCAAACACCAGGGCAAGCTCGGTGCCGACATCGGCGTCACCGCCGGCTTCTACGGTGCCGGCATGGAGGCCTCCACCACCACCAATTTGCGGGTCGACGTGCTCGCCTTCACCAATGCGAAAGTAGGCGCATTCGCCGGCGCCTCTCTGGAGGGCTCGGCGCTGGTCCGCCGTCGCGACTTCAACGAGTCTTTCTACGGCGCCGGCGCCACCCCGGAGGCGATCGTGCTGGAAGGCCGCTACAACAACCCGAAGGCCGACAAGCTGAGGTCCGTGCTTGACCGCTTCCGGTGAGCATGGCCGTGGCGCACGCGCCCTGATGCTGCAGGGCACCGGCTCCGACGTCGGCAAGTCGCTGCTGGTCGCCGGGCTGTGCCGGGCCTACGCGAAGCGCGGCTTCCGCGTCGCCCCGTTCAAGCCGCAGAACATGTCCAACAACGCCGCCGTCGCCGAGGATGGCGGCGAGATCGGCCGCGCCCAGGCGCTGCAGGCGCGCGCCGCCGGGCGGCCCTCGAGCGTCCACATGAACCCGGTGTTGCTGAAGCCGCAGTCGGAAACCGGCGCGCAAGTCGTCGTGCAGGGGCGCGTCGAAGGCCAGGCGCGCGCCCGCGACTACCATGAGCTGAAACCCAAACTGCTGCCGCGGGTGCTGGAAAGCTTCGCGTTTATCGCCGGCGACGCCGACCTGGTGCTGGTGGAGGGCGCCGGCAGCCCGGCCGAGGTGAACCTGCGTCCGGGCGACATCGCCAACATGGGCTTCGCCGAGGCCGCCGACGTGCCGGTGGTGCTGGTCGGCGATATCGAACGCGGCGGCGTCATCGCCGGGCTGGTCGGTACCCTGGCGCTGCTTGCGGAAAGCGAGCGCCGCCGCGTCAAGGGTTACGTGGTCAACAAGTTCCGCGGCGACGTTTCGCTTTTCGACGGCGCGATCGAGATCATCCGCGAACGCACCGGACTCACGTGCTTCGGCGTCGTGCCCTGGTTCGAGGACGCGCGCCGGTTGCCGCAGGAGGACGCCATGGCGCTCGAGAACGCAGCCGGCAGGGCGCTCGCGAACGGCGTCCTCAAGGTGGCAGTGCCGCGGCTGGCGCGCATCGCCAACTTCGACGACCTCGACCCGCTCGCCGCCGAGCCCGGTGTCGCTATCGACATGGTCGAACCCGGCCGGCCGCTTCCCGCCGACGCCGCCGTGGTCGTCATCCCCGGCTCCAAGGCGACGCTCGCCGATCTCAGGCTGATCCGCGACCAGGGCTGGGACATCGACGTCGCGGCGCACCGCCGCCGTGGCGGTCTCGTCGTCGGCCTGTGTGGCGGCTATCAGATGCTCGGCCGCGTCGTCGCCGACCCGCACGGCGCCGAGGGCCCGGCGGGCGAGGCGCGGGGCTTAGGCCTGCTCGACGTGGCGACGGTGATCGCCGGCGAAAAGACCCTCACCGTGGCGGCGGGCACGGACACCGTCACCGGCGCCGCGGTCAAGGGCTACGAGATGCACATCGGCCGCACCGAAGGCCCCGATTGCGCCCGCCCGTGGCTGACCTTGGAGGACGGCCGCGGCGAAGGCGCGCGTTCCGTCGACGGCCGGGTGATGGGGACGTATTTGCACGGTTTGTTCGCCGCTGACGCATTCCGCCACACCTTCCTCGAGCGCCTGCGTGGTGGCGGCTTCGAGGGTTTCGCCTACGAAACGCAGATCGAGGCGACGCTCGATGCGCTCGCCAGGCACCTCGAGGCGCATCTCGACCTCGACGCGCTTCTCGCCGCCGCGACGCCGGTCTCTTAGAAGATCTAGTCGGCGCTGAACCGCACCATGGCGATCGCCGCCACCCACATGGCATTGATCAGGCACGCCACCACGTAAAGGTAGAGCGCGCGGTTGATGTCCTTCGCCGTCGCGTCGGGGGTTCCGTCGCCGATGAACGGGTCGCTGACGGTACGCGTCTTGTAGTGACGGGGACCGGCGAGCTTGAGGCCGAGCGCGCCGGCCATGGCGCCCTCCGGCCAGCCGGCGTTGACGGAACGATGACGCCCGGCGTCGCGCCACATCACCTTCAGCGCGCCGCCCGGGTTGGCGGTGCCGACGAACACCGCGCCGAGCACGATGAACAGCCCGGCGAGCCGAGCCGGGATCAGGTTGAGCACGTCGTCGAGCCTGGCCGCCGTCATGCCGAACGCCCGGTACTGGGGCGTCATGTGGCCGATCATGCTGTCCATGGTGTTGACCGCCTTGTAGGCAAGCAGCCCCGGAAACCCGAACAGCACGTACCAGAATACCGGCGCCACCACACCGTCGCAGAAGTTCTCGGCCAGCGACTCGATGGCGGCCCGCGCCACGCCTGCCTGGTCCAGGCTTTCCGGGTCACGGCCGACGATGTGGGCGACCGCCCGTCGCCCGGCGTCGACGCCGTCCTTGAGCGCGACGGCGACAGCGCGCACGTGATCGTAAAGCCCGCGCGCCGAGAGAAGTGCGATCAGACCCAGAAACTCGATGATCCAGCCGAGCGGGTGGTGGAAGCTCAGCCACGCCACGCCCCAGCCGATGGCAACGGCGGCGGCGACCACGATCACCACCACCAGCGCGCCGCGCACGGCGCGATCCATCTCGCTCCGGTGCTCGCGATTGAGGCGGCGGTCCAAGAAGCCGACGATGTCGCCGATGATCTTGACCGGGTGGCGGATCGCCCGGAACAGCGTGCGCATCTCGCCGACATAGGCCTCGAACACCAGCGCCAGCAACAGCAGCACCAAGGGGTCGAAGCCGCGGCCGTCGCCGGCCATGCCGAAGGTCAACATGCCCGAGAATGGT
>DASWGT010000032.1:0-8765 GCA_036393575.1 Rhodospirillales bacterium
AACCCGGT
This sequence comes from Rhodospirillales bacterium, assembly GCA_036393575.1. GTDB lineage: Bacteria > Pseudomonadota > Alphaproteobacteria > Rhodospirillales > Casp-alpha2 > JACPJY01. Next base: position 9 of record DASWGT010000032.1, read on the forward strand.
ACACACGTTGAGTGCTCCAGGGATCTTCAAAGCTGAACGTGAGGTCCCAGACCTGCTCGTCGCGATCGTAGTCGAACTCCTCCAGCCGAGGCGCCCCTGATGGCGCGAGATTGCCCACAGTATCTAGATACTCGGTCACTGTGTCAGCCGCCTGTTTGATTGTGATCATCTCGCCTCCATAGTCTGCTGCCACCAAGCTTAGCGCAGATATAACTACGAGCGGTAGTCGCCGTTGATGGCGACGTATTCTTTCGTCAGGTCGCAGGTCCAGACTGTATCGCGGCCCTTGCCGATACCGAGATCGACGGTGATGACGATGTGCTGGTTCTTCATGTAGGCGGAGGCGGCTGCCTCGGAATAGTCCGGATCGCGCTCGCCGTTGGCGGCCACGCGGATGTCGCCGAAGGAGATCGACAGGCGGTCGCGGTCGGCCGGCTCGCCCGCCTTACCGACCGCCATGACGACGCGGCCCCAGTTGGCGTCCTCGCCGGCGATCGCCGTCTTGACCAGCGGCGAGTTGGCGACCGACATGGCGATCCGGCGCGCCGATTTCTTCGACGTCGCGCCGGCGATCCTGATCTCGACGAACTTCCGCGCCCCTTCGCCGTCGCGCACCACCTGATGGGCGAGATCGCGGAGGAGATCGTCGAGCGCCGCGCGGAAGGCACGCAGGCGCTTGTCGCCGGCGGCGTTTATCTTCGGGTTCCCGGCCTTCCCCGTGGCGAACATGAGGAGCGTGTCGGAGGTCGACGTGTCGCCGTCGACGGTGATCGCATTGAACGAGCCGCGCACGCCCTTGGCCAGCAACGCCTGCAACACGTTCGCCGGCAGCGCCGCGTCGGTGACGACGAAGGCCAGCATCGTCGCCATGTCGGGCGCGATCATGCCGGCGCCCTTGGCGATGCCGTTGATGGTGACGGTCGCATCGCCGATTTGCACGCGGCGCGTGGCGCCCTTCGGGTAGGTGTCGGTGGTCATGATCGCCGAAGCGGCGTCGAGCCACGGACCGGGCGCCGCGCGCTTCGCCGTCTTGCCGAGCACGGCGGCGAACTTTTGCGGATCGAGCGGCTCGCCGATCACACCCGTCGAGGCGAGGAACACGTCCTTCGGCTTGCAGCCGAGAAGATCGGCGACCATGGCGGCCGACGCCTTCACGGCTTCGCTGCCACGTTTTCCCGTGAAGGCGTTGGCGTTGCCGGAATTGACGAGGAGCGCGCGGGCCCTGCCCGGCTTCAGCGCCGCCTTGCACCACTCGACCGGCGCCGACGGGCACTTCGACTGCGTGAAGACGCCGGCGACCGTCGTGCCTTTGTCGAAGATCGCGAGCAACACGTCGCGCCGGTTTCGGTACTTGATGCCGGCCTCGGCGGTGGCGAAGACGACGCCGTCGACCGCCGGGAGATTCGGGAACGACTTCGGGGCGAGGGGCGAGACGGCCGGCATGAAAGCGAGGCGGCGCGCCCTATTGCGGCGCCGCCGGCGCGTCTCCGTCGGCTTCGGCGTCCCCGTCCGCCTCCTCCGCCGACTCCCCTTCCGGCTGGACGATTTCGATCTCGGCGCCGGCACGCAATTTTTCCAGCGCCGCCAGGAACAGATCCCGCGCCGCCGCTTCGCGGAGCTCGGGCCCGAGGTCTTCCATGGCCGGCGGCGACGACATGCGTTGATCGACTGCCAGGATGATATGCCAGCCGAAATCCGTCTGCACCGGCGTCTTTGTATAGGACCCGGGCTCGAGCGCGAACGCGGCCTCCTCGAACGGCGGGATCATCCTGCCGCGCCCGAAGAAATCGAGATCGCCGCCGCTGGCCCCGGAGCCGAGATCGATGGAATTGTCCTTGGCAAGCTGCGCGAAGTCGGCGCCGCCGTCGAGTTCGGCGATCAGGGCAACGGCCTCGGCTTCGGTCTCCACCAGAATGTGGCTGGCCCTGATCTCTTCCTCGGGAACGAACGCCGCCACTTCGGCGTCGTAGATCTCCTGGATCTTTTCATCGGTAATGGCATCGAAAACGTTGACCCTGAGGTACTCCGCCCTGAGCGCCCGGTCGCGGACGAATCCGATGCGGCGCTGGGCCTCCGCATCTTTGTCCAGCCCCGCCGCCTCCGCCGCCCGCGCCATCAGGCGAATGTCGATGATGCCGTTGATCAGCCCCGACATACGCTGCTCGGGCGGCAACTGCTCCAGCGCGTCGCTGAGGTCCTGCGCCGCCAGTTGCAGGTCCGCCTCGGTGATCGGGTCGCCGTTGACGATGGCGATGACAGGGCTGGCGGGGGCATCCTGGGCCATCGCCGGGCCGACGACACCAAGCGAAACGAGAATTGCGGCGGCCGTCGCGCCGTGACGGAGAACGCTGGTGAGGCTCATGAGAACAATCTATCCGTGCTTCTGGAGGGACGGGAACGACGCTTCTCCGCCCGGATTGACCCGCCTTGAGGCTCCTCCGGAACGCCCTCGCGCGCCGTTGACATGGGTTGGCCCCCCTCTTATCTCTCTCAAGGCTTGGCGTCAAAGAACGCTCAGAATCTCCAGACGTTGACGGCGGTGTGCGATCGCCTGCCGGCGTGTCGGCGAGGTTTGGGCGTCGCTCGCGCCGTACGGCCACAAGCCTTGCAGAGCTAAGGATAACCGGATGGCCGCCCTCGCTTCTCTCGCCCGCAAGATTTTCGGCAGCCCCAACGACCGGCGCATCAAGGCCTACGCGCCGAAAGTGGCGGCGATCAACGCCCTGGAGGCCGAACTCGCGGCGCTTTCCGATGACGAGCTGCGCGCCCGCACGGAGAAATTCAAGGCCAAAGCCGCCGCCGGCGCCGATCTCGACGACCTGCTGGTCCCGGCTTTCGCCACGGTCCGCGAAGCCGCCAAACGCACCCTCGGCCAGCGACATTTCGACGTGCAGTTGACCGGCGGCATGGTGCTGCACGACGGCGCCATCGCCGAGATGAAGACCGGCGAAGGCAAGACCCTGGTCGCCACCCTGCCCGTCTACCTGAACGCGATTTCCGGCAAGGGCGTCCACGTCGTCACCGTCAACGACTACCTGGCGAAACGCGACGCCGAATGGATGGGCGAGATTTACAAGTTCCTCGGCCTCACCGTCGGCGTCATCGTCCACGGCCTCGACGACGACCAGCGCCGTCAGGCTTACGCCGCCGATATCACCTACGGGACGAACAACGAATACGGTTTCGACTACCTCCGCGACAACATGAAGTACCAGCTGGCCGCCATGGTCCAGCGCGGCCACAACTTCGCGATCGTCGACGAGGTCGACTCGATCCTGGTCGACGAGGCGCGCACGCCGCTGATCATTTCGGGGCCCCTCGACGACCGGTCCGAGCTCTACAACACCATCGACGCCTTTATTCCCAATCTGATCGAGGAAGACTACGAGGTCGACGAGAAGCAGCGCACGGCGAGCTTCACCGAGGCCGGCAACGAGAAGATCGAGGGCATCCTGCGCGAGGCCGGCATGCTCAAGGGCGAGACGCTGTACGACGTCGAGAACGTCACGGTCGTCCATCACATCCAGCAGGCGCTGCGCGCCCACCGCCTTTTCCAGCGCGACAAGGACTACATCGTCAAGAACGACGAGGTGGTGATCATCGACGAGTTCACCGGCCGCATGATGCCCGGCCGCCGCTATTCGGAGGGTCTGCACCAGGCGCTTGAGGCGAAGGAGCACGTCGCCATCCAGCCCGAGAACCAGACGCTCGCCTCGATCACGTTCCAGAATTACTTCCGCATGTACGACAAGCTCGCCGGCATGACCGGCACGGCCTCGACCGAGGCCGACGAGTTCGCCGACATCTACGGCCTGACGGTGGTCGAGGTGCCGACCAACATGCCGATGATCCGCATCGACGACGACGATGAGGTCTATCGGACGGCCGACGAGAAGTTCAAGGCGGTGGTCAGGCTCGTCCGCGAGTGCCGCGAGCGCGGCCAGCCCATCCTCGTCGGCACGACGTCGATCTCCAAGTCGGAGCTCCTCGCCGAGCTGCTGACCAAGGAGAAGGTCCCGCATCAGGTATTGAACGCCCGCTTTCACGAGCAGGAGGCGTTCATCATCGCCCAGGCCGGCGTTCCGGGTTCCGTCACCATCGCCACCAACATGGCCGGCCGCGGCACCGACATCCAGCTTGGCGGCAACCCCGACATGCGCATCATGCAAGAACTCGCCGACGTGCCCGAAGGTGAGGAACGCGAGCGCCGCATCGCCGCCATTCGCGCCGAGGTCGAGGTGCTGAAGCAGAAGGCGCTCGCCGCCGGCGGCCTGTTCGTCCTCGGCACCGAACGCCATGAGAGCCGGCGCATCGACAACCAGCTGCGCGGCCGTTCCGGCCGCCAGGGCGATCCCGGCCATTCCAAGTTCTTCCTGTCGCTGCAGGACGACCTGATGCGCATCTTCGGTTCGGAGCGCATGGACGGCATGTTGCAGAAGCTCGGCCTGAAGGAAGACGAGGCCATCGTCCATCCGTGGATCAACCGGGCGCTGGAGAAGGCGCAGCAGAAGGTCGAGGCGCGCAACTTCGACATCCGCAAGAACCTGCTCAAGTTCGACGACGTCATGAACGACCAGCGCCAGGTCATCTTCGAGCAGCGTATCGACCTGATGGGCCAGGAGACGGTGACCGAGACCGTCGCCGACATGCGCCACGAGGTCATCGACGGGCTGATCACCAAGCATATTCCCGAGAAGGCCTACCCCGAGCAGTGGGACACCGAAGGACTGCATACCGCCGCCCAGCAAGCGCTCGGCATCGAGGTGCCGGTCGCCGCCTGGGCGAAGGAAGAGGGCATCGCCGACGAGGAGGTGCGCGAGCGCCTGATGCGCGCCGCCGACGAGGCGGCCGCCGCGCGCACCGCCCGTTTCACCCCCGACGTCATGCGGCAGGTCGAAAAGGCGGTGTTGCTGCAGACGCTCGACCACCTCTGGCGCGAACACCTGGTGACGCTGGAACACCTGCGCCAGGTCGTCGGCTTCCGCGGCTACGCCCAGCGCGATCCGCTGAACGAATACAAGACCGAGTCGTTCGAGCTGTTTCAGGCGTTGCTGGCGCGGCTCCGCGAGGCGGTGACCTCGCAGATCATGCGGATCGAGATCGTCCAGCGCCCGCCACCGCTGGCGCCGGAAGGCGACATCGAGCGGCTGGAGGCCACGCACATCGACCCGACGACCGGCGAGAACGAGATGGCCGATCAGCCGGCGCGGGGCAACGGCCAGACCGAGCCGGCGCGCGCGATGCGCCTCGTTGCCGGCGCGGCAACCGAGGTCGATCCGCAGAACCCGGCGACCTGGGGCAAGGTGCAGCGGAACGCGCCCTGCCCGTGCGGCTCCGGCAAGAAATTCAAGCATTGCCACGGCCGGTTTGCCTGACGTTGCCGTCCGGAACCCGCCCGTTATAGTCCTGACCGCCGCAGGGGCCGGGCTGAAGCGTTAGCCGCCACAATCGGGTTAGGATGCCGGCATGACGCTCGAACAGGGTCTCCTATTCGGCCTCCTTGCGGTTCTCTTCGGGCTCTTCATCTGGGGGCGCATTCGCTACGATCTCGTCGCCCTCGCCGCACTGGTCGCGGCGGTCGTCCTCGGCGTCGTGGACGCCGACGCAGCCTTCGCCGGCTTCGGCCACCCGGCGGTGATCCTGGTTGCGATGGTGCTGGTCATCTCGCAGGGCTTGATCCGTACCGGCGCCATCGACGCGATCGCCCGCCGCATCGCCAGCGCGGCCGCTTCGCCGGCCCGCCACATCGCCATCATCGGCACGCTCGGCGCCGCATTGTCGGCGTTCATGAACAACATCGCCGCGTTGGCCATCCTGATGCCGGTCGACCTGCAGGCAGCGGCGCGCGCCAAGCGAAGCGCCGCGACCAGTCTAATGCCGCTATCGTTCGCCACCATCCTCGGCGGCATGGTGACCCTGATCGGCACGCCGCCGAACATCATCGTCGCCGAGTATCGCGCGAGCGCCGTCGGCACACCCTTCCTGATGTTCGACTTCACCCCGGTCGGCCTCATCTGCGCGGTCGCCGGCGTTGCTTTTGTGGCTCTCGTCGGCTGGCGGCTCCTGCCGGCCGAGCGGCTGAAGCAGGACGCCAGTGCCGAACTCCGCGCCATTCACGGCTTCGTCGCGGAGGTCGTTGTCGACGCGGAGTCGCCGATCGTCGGCAAGAAGGTCGCCGACCTGGACGACGAAGCCGAGAAGAGCGAGGTGACGATCATCGGTCTCGTCCGCAACGGCCGGCGGCTGCCCGGCGGCGCCCGGCGGGCCGAGATTCGCGCCGGCGATCTCCTCGTCGTCGACGCCTCCGCCGGGGCCATCGACGGATTCGTCGGCGCCCTCAGGCTGAAATTCGTCGGAGAAGACAAGCATCGCGAAGAGGCCGGCGACGATCTGGCACTGCGCGAGGTCGTGGTGATGCCCGACTCACGCATCGAAGGACGTTCCGCCGACACCGCCCGGCTGTTGACCTATTGGGGCGTGACATTGCTGGGGGTTTCGCGACGCGGCAAGCGATTCCGCGAGCGCGTACGCAGCATCCCGCTTCGGGCCGGCGACGTCTTGTTGCTGCTCGGGCCAGCCGAACGTATCGACGACGTCGCCGGCCGGCTGGGTACCCTGCCGCTGGCCGCCGGCGAAGCCGACGTAACCCGATACGGTCGCGCCGCGCCCGCCGTCGCCATCTTCGCCGCGGCGATCGCGCTCGCCAGCTTCGGACTGGTCGCGCTTCCGGTGGCGCTCGCCGCCGTGATCGTGCTCTACGCCGCGACCGACATCCTGCCGCCGCGCCAGCTCTACGAGGCGATCGACTGGCCGATCATCGTCCTGTTGGGCGCGCTGATCCCGATCGGCGGGGCGCTGCACGCGACCGGCGGCACGGTGTTGATCGCCGACGGCCTCCTGATGGTGGCCGGCGGCCTCCCGGCCGCGGCCGTACTCGTCGTTCTGATGGTCGTGGTCATGACGCTGTCGGACATCCTGAACAACGCCGCAACCGCGGTTCTCGCCGCGCCGATCGCCGTCGAGATTGCCGTACGCCTCGACGTCAGTCCCGACCCGTTCCTCATGGCCGTCGCCATCGGCGCATCGTGCGCCTTCCTGACGCCGATCGGCCACCAGAACAACACCCTGATTCTTGGACCCGGCGGCTATACGTTCGGCGACTACTGGCGGATGGGCCTGCCGCTGGAGGCGATCATCGTCCTCGTCGGGACGCCGGCGATTCTGTTCTTCTGGCCGCTGTGACCGGCTAGCCAGGCGGCGCGTCCGGGTCTTCCTCGCCGGGCCACAGGAACTTCTTCTTGACGAACGTGCCGACCTCGGGCTGCGGCTCGGCGACGAGCGCTGCCGGCGCAATTGGCGGCGGCTCCGCGGCCGCGGCAACGGCCGGCGCAGGTACGGGCGCAGGCGGCGCTGCGCCCGGGACTTCGGGCCGCGGCGTCGGTACGGGCACCGATGCGATCACGCGCGGCGCCGGCTCCGACACCGGGGCGACGGACGCAACCGGGGCGGTATCGAGATTGGGCGGCGGCTCCTCGCCTCCGCCGATGCCGACACGGCTGAGGATCTGCGAAACCAGCGACGGCTGCGCGGCGCGCTCGGCGGCACGCCGCTCCTTCTCGGCGGCAGTGGCGGCGGCTACCTGGACGGCCTCGGCTTCGGCAGCCGCTTTCGCCTCCATGGTCGAAATCGCCGCCAGGATCGCCGCCTCGTCCTCGGCCTGCTTGCGCTCAAGCGCGGCAACCAGCGCGTCCGGCTGTGTGTATGCCGGGCACGCCGCCTTCGGGCTGAAATCGGCCCCACCGGCGTCCGCGTTGAACACATACCGCCGGTCGCAAACGTCGACGCGCGGCGGCTTCAGCGTCAGCTCGAAGTGATCCGAGCCGGCCTTCAGCATTTTCCAGAAATCCATGTTCGGATCGCCGCGATGGCGGGCGAGATTCTCGGCGGTCATCCGGAAAGGCAGAGCCTGGATCTGGAAGTTGGTTTGCCCGCCCCGAAAGGAGTCGCGCGCCAGTGCAAACAGTTCGCCCGCGGACTCGTCGGTCATCGAGTAACAACCGGCCGAGGAACAGGCGCCGTGCACCATGAGGTGCGAGCCTGTGCGGTTATGCGAACGGTCGAAGGCGTTCGGATAGCCGATGTTGAAGGAGAGATAGTAGCTCGACTTCGGGTTCATCTGCGCCGGCGTGACGCTGTAGAACCCTTCCGGCGCCTGGCGGTCGCCCTCCACGATCTTCGGCCCCAACACGCCCGACCACCTGCAGATCTCGTATGTCTTGAGGAGCGCGAACTGGCCGTTGCGCTGCTGCTTCCAGACTTCCAGCTCGGAGGATTCCTTGAAAATGCGGATGAAGATCTGCGAGGTTTCCTTCATGTCGAGTTGCTGCATCTTCGACACGAGGGCGTAGGGGACCGGCTTGGCCGCCTTCGGGGCCTCGGAGCCCGTGCACGCGGCAAGGCCCGCGATGGCGAGCCCGATCAGCCCGAAACGGCAGATCGTCATTATCCGGAACGGTCGAAATCCCATCCCAAGTCCCTCTGCCGGACGGCCCCACCCGCCGGCAAACCCGCCTTAGACCGGTAATCCCTAAAAGGTCAACCTTGACGGGGTGTTAACCGGTCAATCCGCCGTGACTTTCAGCCGGCACCTTCGCGCAAGGATGTGGCGGAGACAAGACGGCGGGCGCGCTACAGCAAGCGGCCGATCGTCAGATATTTTTCCCGCCTCTGGCGGCGGACTTCCTCGGGCGGCAGGTT